>NZ_AKJR01000030.1:0-45966 GCF_000282235.1 Pseudomonas sp. GM24
GAACGCCTCAACCGACGCTCCGCGTTCGGCTTTCGAGGGACGCGGAGCGTCCCGGGCTGCATTCCCACGCGGAGCGTGGGAATGATCACGGTGTCAGGGCGATATAGTCAGTGCCCATCTTGATCGCATACCCCTCCAGCACCTGCTGACACAACGTCACAATCTCCTCGACCCACTCAACCCCCACCCGCCACGACACCACCACCTGCAGATTCGGTGGCCGTTGATCGATGTTGAGCAAGGTCAATTCGCCCCGCGCCAGCTCCTCCGCAACCAGCACCGGCGGCAGCACACCAATCCCAAATCCATCGCGTAACAAGCGGGTAATCGCCGACACCGAGTTCACGCAATTCAAGCGTGGCGCGAGTACGCCACTGGCTTGCATCAAAGCCAACAGATCCTGATGCGGTCGGGAGTTTTTCGAGTAGGTGATGATCCGTTCCTGCGCCAGTTCGGCAAGGTCGGCATAGTCGCGGTTATAGATCGAATTGCTGGCGACGATCCAGCCGAGCGGATGGCTGGCCAGCTCCAGACTGCGCACGCTTTCATGGCGGATCAGATCGGTTTGCAGAACGATATCGAGAAAGCCTTTTTGCAACTGATCGCAGAGGTTCAACGAAGTATCCGCCACCAGCTCGATTTCCACCCGTGGATACAGGTCCGTCATCTGTGCCACCAACGGGCTGAGCCAGGTGTGAATCACCGTGTCCATCACGCCAATGCGCACGCGGCCGACTTTGCTTGAGCGGGTCTCGATCGACTGTTTCAGCGCCGACATGGTGTCGAGCATCTGCTCGGCGTACTCCAGCACTTTCAACCCTTCGGGCGTCAGGCTGACACCGCGTGAATCGCGCAAAAACAGCTTCACCCCCAGCTCGCCTTCCAGTACCGCGATGCGGCTGGAAATCGACGCCTGGGTGGTGAACAGCTTGTCGGCGGTCAGGCGAAAACTCTTCAGTCGGGCGACCCAGACAAAGGTCTCGAGAAACTTCAGGTTCATGGGCAAGGCTCGGGTGACAAATTTTTCTTATGGCTAAGGCGGGTTTTTATTCGTTGGACGCAGCGGGGCCGCGCGACGAAAAATCGACGCATCCGGTCCCCACGATAGGCGTCGTCGGGGCTACGAACAAGACCAATAAAAAACCTGCGGAGATAAGCCATGCGTGCTCCCGACACCCTAGAAGCATCCACGGCAACGGCGCGCCCCGGGCCGTTCGACTGGTATCGCAACATCAATCAGCAGGAGCGCCGTACGTTCTGGAGCTGCAAGATCGGCTACGGTCTGGACGGCATGGACACGCAAATGCTCAGCTTCGTCGTGCCGACGCTGATTGCGATGTGGGGCATCACCACCGGCGAGGCGGGGCTGATTCATACCAGCACATTGATCGCTTCGGCCATCGGCGGTTGGGTTGCCGGAATTCTCTCTGACCGCATCGGTCGCGTGCGCACCCTGCAACTCACGGTGTTGTGGTTCGCCTTCTTCACCTTCCTCTGCGGCTTCGCGCAGAACTACGAACAACTGCTGATCGCCCGGACCTTGATGGGCTTCGGTTTCGGCGGCGAATGGACGGCTGGCGCGGTACTGATCGGCGAGGTGATCCGCGCCAAGGATCGCGGCAAAGCGGTGGGCATGGTGCAATCCGGCTGGGCGTTGGGCTGGGGGCTCACAGCGATTCTATATGCGCTGCTGTTCTCGGTGTTGCCGCCGGAAGATGCCTGGCGTGCGCTGTTCATCCTCGGCATCGTGCCGGCGATTTTCGTGATTTTCGTCCGTCGACTGGTGAAAGATCCGGAGATCTATCGCGAGGCTAAAGCCCAACAAACGCCGGAGAATCAATCGAAGTTCTACGAGATCTTCGCGCCGGGCATGCTCTTCACCACGTTCCGCGCTTCACTGCTGACCACTGGCGCCCTCGGTGGTTACTACGCGATCACTTCCTGGCTGCCGACCTTTCTGAAAAACGAACGCGGTTTGAGCGTGCTCGGTACGGGCGGTTATCTGGCGATGGTGATTGTCGGCTCCTACGTCGGTTACGTGATCAGCGCTTATCTGACAGACCTGCTCGGGCGGAAAAAGAACTTCATCCTGTTCGCGGTCGGCTCGTTCACCATCGTTCTGCTCTACACGCAACTGCCGGTCAGCAATGGCGTGATGCTGTGGCTGGGCTTCCCGTTGGGCTTCTTTGCTTCAGGGATTTTCAGCGGCATGGGCGCGTTTCTGACTGAATTGTTTCCTACGCGAATTCGCGGTTCGGGGCAGGGCTTTTGCTACAACATCGGTCGGGCACTGGCGGCTTTGTTTCCGCTGCTGATCGGCTTGCTTAGCCAGAAGGTGCCGTTGAGTGTCGGCATTGGCGCGTTTGCGGCGGTGTCTTACGGCGTGGTGATTATCGCGGCATTGAGCCTGCCGGAAACCCGTGGCAAGCAACTCGATGCGCAGTAACTGATAACCTGCTTAGCACAGTCCTACAGATAAAAAGACAAGCACCTACAGGAGTGTTCACCGTGAGCCGCCTGCTATTGAATTGCGACATTGGCGAGAGCTTCGGCAGCTGGACCATGGGTCTGGATGCCGAGGTCATGCCCTTCATCGATTGTGCCAACGTGGCTTGCGGTTTCCATGCCGGCGACCCGAGCATCATGCGCAAGACCGTCAGCCTGGCATTGAGCCACGGCGTGCAGATCGGCGCACACCCGGCTTATCAGGATCTGGTCGGTTTCGGTCGCCGCTCCATGGCGTATTCGGCGCAAGAGCTGCAAGACATCCTGCATTACCAGATCGGCGCGCTCGACGGCATTTGCAAGGCCCAGGGCGGGCGCGTCAGCTACGTCAAACCACACGGCGCGATGTACAACGACATGATGGCCAATCCGGCGCAATTGCGTGCGGTGATTCAGGCAGTGGCCGCTTATGACCGCAGCCTGCCGTTGATGCTGATGGCCACCCGCGACAACTCGGCGGCGCAGCAGATCGGCGATGAATATGGCGTGACATTGTGGTTCGAAGCCTTCGCTGACCGCGCTTACGACAGTGCCGGCAAACTGGTTTCACGGCAATTGCCGGGCGCGGTGCATCACGATCCGGAAAAAATCATCGAGCAAGCCCTGACCATTGCCCGTGGCGACAACCTCAGCGCCAGCGACGGCAGCGCCTTGCGCCTGCACGCCAACACCCTTTGCGTGCACGGCGACAACGCCAGTTCGGTAGCGGCCGTGCAGCGCATTCGCGAGGCCCTGAATCAGCAGAGCGCCTTATGAACCCAAGGATTGAAGTGGTGGCACTGGATTGCCTGATGTTGCGTCTGTTCGATGAAATCGCCGAAGCCAACATGCCGTGGATGCTCGCTGCCAGTGAGCGTTTGCGTGCGGTATTCGGTGAGCAACTGATCGATCTGGTGCCGTCCTATACGACGCTGATGGTGCATTACGATTTGACTGCACTGAGTCCGAGTCAGGCGCGGGAATTGATCGCCGAAGCGCTGATCGATCTGTCACCGAATGCGCGAACTGGCGGCCAATGTCATGTGTTGCCGGTCTGGTATGACTTGAGCGTCGGCCCTGAGTTGAGTTTGCTGGCCGAGCGCAGCGGTCTGGCGGTGGATGAAGTGATCCGTCGCCACAGCGGACGTGAGTATCAGGTATTCGCCCTTGGTTTCGCGCCGGGTTTCGCGTTTATGGGGTTGGTCGAAGAAGTGCTTGCCGCGCCTCGCCTGAACACACCACGCAAAAAAGTCGCTGCCGGTAGCGTCGGCATTGCCGAACGGCAGACGGCGGCTTACCCCGTGGTCTCTCCCGGTGGCTGGAACCTGATCGGCCGCACCCCGGCCAAGTTGTTCGACCGCAATCGCGACGGCTACAGCCTGATGCAACCGGGCGACACGGTGCGATTCGAAGCGGTCAGTCATGCCGAGTTCGTCAATCTGGGTGGTGATGACACACCACTGGAGGCGCAGACATGAGCCGACTGACGATTGAAGCCAGTACCCCGTTGTGCCTGTTGCAGGACGCGGGACGGTTTGGCGTGCGGCACCTGGGCGTCACCCAGGGCGGTGCGGCGGATTGGTGTTCGATGAGCTGGGCCAACTGGTTGCTCGGCAATAACCTCGATGCAACGGTGATCGAAATCACCCTAGGCGGGTTTGCCGTCGTCGCTGCAGAGGATTGTTTGCTGGCACTGGCCGGAGCTGATCTTGGCGCACAGATTGATGGTCAGCCGCTGGCGCCGTGGCGCAGTTTCAAGTTGGGTAAAGGACAGAAGTTGCTGTTCACGCAACCGCTGCTCGGTGCCCGGGCTTATCTGGCGGCGCCCGGTGGTTTTGATGCACCGAAGGTGCTGGGCAGCAGCGCGACGGTGGTGCGTGAAGAGTTCGGTGGGCTGGACGGTATGGGCTTGCCGTTGGCCAAGGGCGCGACGCTGAGTTATCACAGGAAATCGCTATGTGTTCGCGAAGTGCCTTTGGATTTACGACCGGATTTGAAAGCGAATGCACCGCTGGATCTGGTGCTCGGCGCACAGATCGGCCAGTTCAGTGGGCAGAGTTTGTTTGATGCCTTCAACAGTGCCTGGACGCTGGACAGTCGCGCTGATCGCATGGGCATTCGTTTGCTGGGCAAGGCGTTGGAATATCAGGGGCAGCCGATGATTTCCGAAGGCATTCCACTCGGGGCGGTGCAGGTACCGCCGGACGGGCAACCGATCGTGTTGCTCAATGATCGTCAGACCATTGGTGGTTATCCACGCTTGGGGGCGCTGACACCCTTGGCGCTGGCGAGGCTGGCGCAATGTCTCCCGGGTGACAGGGTGCGGTTCACGCCAGTCATGCAAGAGCGTGCATGGCATGACCATATCAACTACCTGAAGTCCTACTTGTAATTGTCCGTACTTCGGACGGAAGACCGAGATTTTTCCTGGCGCATCAGTACGTCGCCCTACATCGCTTGTCGAGCATGTATGGAACTATCGGTCTTCATCTTTTACAAGGAAGTTACAGATGCGTTTTATGACAGTAATGGCCCAATCAAAGGGCGAATGTGCGAACAGTGTCGATGGGCACATTGTCGGTTTTTATGAGGGTGTGGACTGCGTGCCGGTTTATCGGGCGAGCATCGATCGTTTCTACAATGTGCAACGACTGGACGCCGACCGGGCCGGTCATCAGGACATCGTTGCGTGTATCGAGACATTTATGTCCACCGCAACCGTCGACATGATGCGTATGTTTCACTGGAATCACCGCACGGAGGCGAGTGGTAACGCCATGGAGCTGATGACCGTGGAGACCAACGCGGGTGCTGAGGTGAAAAGCGTAAGGTTTCGCTTTCTGGCGCCAGAGGGCGAAATGAAGAGTGAAGTGACCCTGAGTCCTGAAACGGACATTGAAAAAAATCGCAGGGTAGCGCTGGAAAATGGCGGGGCGAAAGTTGTCGCCAGAGGGAAGAAAAAACGCCGCGGGCAAAAAACGACTGCTGTCGGCCCCGCGATTCTGGACACCTCTTTCATGGACCGGCTCTGCAAGTCTTATCTCGCGACAGATTGGTAAATTCGCGAGCCTGAAAGGCAGCCGCTTTCATACGGTCTGCCTTTCAGTATTTACGTTCGCAATCTTACTTGGACAAAAACCGCATCCCTTCCTCAAGCCCGCGCAACGTCAACGGATACATCTGATCCTCGATCAGATCGCGCACGATATTGGTCGACGAGGTATAGCCCCAGGTGTCTTTCGGATACGGATTGATCCAGATGAGTTTCTTGTACTTCTCCATGAAGCGCTGCATCCACACGTAACCCGGCTCTTCGTTCCAGTGCTCGACACTGCCGCCGGCCTGGGTGATTTCATACGGCGCCATGGCGGCGTCACCGATGAAGATCACTTTGTAGTCGGCGCCGTACTTGTGCAGCAGGTCCTGGGTCGAAGTGCGTTCCGAGGTGCGGCGCATATTGTTCTTCCACACCGATTCATAAACGAAGTTGTGGAAGTAGAAGTACTCCAGATGCTTGAACTCGGTCTTGCAGGCCGAGAACAGTTCCTCACAAATCTTCACGTGGGCGTCCATCGAACCGCCGATGTCGAACAGCAACAACAGCTTCACCGTGTTGCGGCGTTCAGGGCGCATCTGGATGTTCAGCAGACCGGCGTCCTTGGCGGTGTGGTCGATGGTGCCATCGATATCGAGTTCTTCCGCTGCGCCCTGACGGGCGAATTTACGCAAGCGGCGCAGGGCAACCTTGATGTTGCGCGTGCCCAGTTCCACCGAATCATCGAGGTTCTTGTACTCACGCTGATCCCAGACTTTCACCGCTTTGCCCTGGCGCTTGCCGGCATCGCCGACCCGAATGCCTTCCGGGTTGAAACCGCCGGAACCGAACGGACTGGTGCCGCCGGTGCCGATCCACTTGTTGCCGCCGGCGTGGCGTTCCTTCTGTTCCTCCAGACGCTTCTTGAACTCTTCGATCAGCTTGTCGAGGCCGCCAAGGGACTGGATCTGCGCGCGCTCCTCGTCACTCAGCGAACGCTCGAATTCCTTGCGCAGCCAGTCTTCGGGAATCAGCGCCTGCAAGTGATCATCGAGCTTTTCGAGGCCATTGAAGTAGGCGCCGAACGCGCGGTCGAACTTGTCGAAATGGCGTTCGTCCTTCACCAGAATCGCCCGCGACAAGTAATAAAACTCGTCCATGTCGGCGAAGGTCACGCGCTGTTTCAGCGCGTTGATCAGGTCGAGCAACTCGCGCACCGACACCGGCACCTTGGCTGCACGCATTTCATTGAACAGGTTGAGCAACATGGCGTCAGCCTCTTAGCGGGTGCCGCGACGGCTCATGAACGCCAGGCGCTCAAGCAGTTGCACGTCCTGTTCGTTCTTCACCAAGGCACCGGCCAGTGGCGGGATCGCTTTGGTCGGATCGCGTTCGCGCAATACCGCTTCGCCGATGTTGTCGGCCATCAGCAGCTTCAGCCAGTCGACCAGTTCGGAGGTCGATGGCTTCTTCTTCAGCCCCGGCACCTTGCGTACGTCAAAGAACACGTCCAGCGCTTCGCTGACCAGATCCTTCTTGATGTCCGGGTAGTGCACGTCGACGATTTTTTGCAGGGTGGTGCGGTCGGGGAAGGCGATGTAGTGGAAGAAGCAGCGGCGCAGGAAGGCGTCCGGCAGTTCTTTCTCGTTGTTGGAGGTAATGATGATGATCGGGCGCTTCTTTGCCTTGATGGTCTCGTCGATCTCGTAAACGTAGAACTCCATCTTGTCGAGTTCTTGCAGCAGGTCGTTGGGGAACTCGATGTCGGCCTTGTCGATCTCGTCGATCAGCAGAATGACCCGCTCTTCGGACTCGAAAGCCTCCCAGAGTTTGCCCTTCTTCAGGTAGTTGCGCACATCGTGGACTTTCTCATTGCCCAGTTGCGAGTCGCGCAGACGGCTGACCGCATCGTACTCGTACAGACCCTGATGGGCCTTGGTGGTGGACTTGATGTGCCAGGTGATCAACTTGGCGCCGAACGATTCGGCCAGTTGCTCGGCGAGCATGGTCTTGCCGGTGCCCGGTTCGCCCTTGACCAGCAGCGGCCGCTCCAGGGTGATGGCGGCGTTGACCGCCAGCTTCAGGTCATCGGTGGCGACGTAGGCCTGGGTGCCTTCGAACTTCATCTGCTAATCCTCGAACGGTAACGCCGACCTGACGGGCAGGGCGGGGGCGAAATAATCGGATGCCCGACTATAACGCGCAGCCCGGTCGACTGTGAACGCAGACGGCTTATTCAGTCTCTGAATGGGGCGTCACATGTTGACTCAGTCTCGGCCGATGGCCAGTATTCAGGTATCGCCGATTTGGCGATAGCCTTCAGGATGTCCACTGAATCTGTGGCGAGGGAGCTTGCTCCCGCTGGGCTGCGAAGCAGTCCCCATCTGCCCTGAGGCGCTGAATTGATGTTATCCATGAAACGACCACGCTTGGCGGCAGTTACTGCGCTCTCTGATAGTCGGCTTGCACTCTGCTTTGTTGATGGTCGCGCGCTGACACTCGATTTGAGTCGAGATATTCAAACGTATAAGCAGTTGCAGCCCTTGCTTGATCCCCAAGTCTTTGCGACTGCCATCTTGGGCGATAACGGTTGGACCGTTGAATGGCCGGCCCCGGATATTCAGATTGGCGCCGATACTCTATATCTGGATGCTTTTCCAGAAATGAACCCTAACCCGCATCTGGCTTCGGCCGCTCATACCGGGCATTGAATGCCTGTACGAAACCATTGCGCAAAATCTGCAAAAATGCTTCGAACGCGCTGATGTTTTGCTGATGCACGTTGCCGCTGAGTTCGACCTTGGTGGCGAACTGGTTTTTCGCCTGATTCTTCAGCACGGTTTCAGTACCACCGACCAAAGCCTCCCAGACTGAGCGGAAGATGCTCTTGTTCTTGTTTTCCACGTCCTGCTGCCAGTTGAACACTTCGACGTCACGCAGCAGGGGTTTGATGTAGCCGTTGACCTGGGCTTTTTTGGCTTGGGCTTCGATCACCACATCACCGTGGCCGGCGTTGAAGTCGAACTTGCCGTAGGCCGATGCGAAGTCGTTCATGCGCTTGAGTTCAATGTCTTTGGCGCGCAGGCGGAACTCGAAGTCTTCGAAATTGCTCAGAGGGTCGAACGTTGCGGTGGTTTCCAGCGGTGCATGACCCAGCAGCAGGGCTTTGCCTTCGAAGCGGGCGTCGCGTTTGCCCTGTTTGTCGACCACGTTGGTCAGGTTGTAGATGCTCGCGTCGACATCGGTCGCGTTCATGTTCACTGGAGGTTTTGAATTGAAGTTGCGGAAACTGATCTTGCCGTCCTGAATCTGTACTTCGTCGAGAGTGATCGGCAGCAATTTGCCCAGTTGCGCGCGCCAGTCGGTGCCTTGACCTGTTTGTGAGTTCTGTTTGTTAGCGCCACCATCGACGAAATTGACTTCAGGATTTACGAATCTCACCTGCGCCACGACGGCATGGTCGTACCACAGCGAATGCCAGCTGACTGCCAGATCGATCAGCGGTGCGTTGACGAACGGTACCGGTACCTTGCCGTCGACCTTGACGATCTTCAGCCCATTGATCTTGTAGGCGCCGCGCCATAGGGCCAAGTCGACATCAGTGATCTGACCCCGATAGTCACCCATGTCCGCCAGTTTGCCGTTCAGGTAGTCGCGCACCATGTAGGGCAGGGCGATGTGCAGCGCGATCAGCAGCACAACGACGACGGCGAAAATCCCTAATGGCCAACTGTAGCGACGCTTCATGACGGCAATTCCCTGACGATGTAAGCGATTGACTGTCACGTCGCGCAGACGTTCGACCCGACTGGACTGTGATGGGCAACAGGCATACCTTTGAAGGCTGAATTCAATGCTGCATAAGGACCCAGCCATGAGCCGTATTTTCGCTGACAACGCCCATTCCATCGGTAATACGCCGCTGGTGCAGATCAACCGCATCGCGCCGCGTGGCGTGACCATTCTGGCCAAGATCGAGGGGCGCAACCCCGGTTATTCGGTCAAGTGCCGGATCGGAGCCAACATGATCTGGGACGCCGAAAGCAGCGGCAAACTCAAGCCGGGCATGACCATTGTCGAGCCGACGTCGGGTAACACCGGGATCGGTCTGGCGTTTGTTGCCGCTGCCCGTGGTTACAAGTTGATGCTGACCATGCCGGCTTCGATGAGCATCGAACGCCGTAAAGTCCTCAAGGCTCTGGGCGCCGAGCTGGTGTTGACCGAGCCAGCCAAGGGCATGAAAGGCGCCATCGAAAAGGCTGCCGAGATCGTTGCCAGCGATGCCGACAAATATTTCATGCCGGCGCAGTTCGATAACCCGGCGAACCCGGCGATTCACGAAAAAACTACCGGTCCGGAAATCTGGAACGACACCGATGGTGCGGTGGATGTACTGGTGGCTGGGGTTGGCACGGGCGGAACCATCACGGGCGTTTCGCGGTATATCAAGAATACCCAGGGCAAACCGATTCTGTCGGTGGCGGTGGAGCCGATGTCGTCGCCAGTGATCACCCAGGCGCTGGCGGGTGAAGAAATCAAACCGAGCCCGCACAAGATTCAAGGGATCGGCGCCGGTTTTGTGCCAAAGAACCTCGATCTGTCGATGGTCGACCGGGTTGAGCAGGTCACCGACGAAGAGTCCAAGGCCATGGCCCTGCGCTTGATGCAGGAAGAGGGGATTTTGTGCGGCATCTCCTGCGGTGCAGCGATGGCGGTAGCAGTGCGTCTGGCGGAGACGCCGGAGATGCAGGGCAAGACTATCGTGGTGATTCTGCCGGACTCGGGTGAGCGTTATCTGTCGAGCATGTTGTTCAGCGATCTGTTCACTGAGCAGGAGACTCAGCAGTAATCCAGTTGATTCAGGTCAGCCGGGGTTCAGGATCGTTATGCTAATAAATGCTTTGTTGCGCAATGCTTAACACTGAATCTTGTGTAAGGCGGGTTTTGTCCGAAGCCGGTAGTGTTTATCATGGCCGGCTGCCATGTCGGGTAAAGGGCATTGCGCAGCGTTGTCTTTATTCAAGGAGTCGTTGATGAGCTTTTCGTTAGCCGCCAAGGTGTCGGTGCTGCTGCTGTTTGTGGGCAGCATCCTCTATGTGCATTTGCGCGGCAAGGCGCGTTTGCCGGTTCTGCGCCAGTTCGTCAACCACTCGGCACTGTTCGCTCCGTACAATGCCTTGATGTACCTGTTCTCCGGCGTGCCGTCCAAGCCGTATCTGGATCGCAGCAAATTCCCGGAACTGGACGTACTACGCGACAACTGGGAAACCATTCGCGACGAGGCCATGCATCTGTTCGATGAAGGCTATATTCGCGCGGCGGAAAAGAACAACGACGCCGGTTTCGGCTCATTCTTCAAGAAGGGCTGGAAGCGTTTCTACCTCAAGTGGTATGACAAACCGCTGCCGTCGGCTGAAACCCTGTGCCCGAAGACCGTGGCACTGGTCAGTGCGATTCCCAACGTAAAAGGTGCGATGTTTGCGTTGTTGCCGGGTGGCAGCCACTTGAACCCGCATCGCGATCCGTTCGCCGGCTCCCTGCGTTATCACCTCGGCTTGTCGACGCCGAACTCCGACGATTGCCGGATTTTCGTCGATGGTCAGGTTTACGCCTGGCGTGACGGCGAAGACGTGATGTTCGACGAAACTTACGTGCACTGGGTCAAGAACGAAACCGAACAAACTCGCGTGATCCTGTTCTGCGACGTCGAGCGTCCGCTGAGCAACCGCCTCATGACCCGCATCAACCGCTCGATCAGCGCCTGGCTCGGCCGCGCCACCGCACCGCAGAACCTTGACGACGAGCGCGTCGGCGGGATCAACCAGGCTTACGCCTGGAGCAAGAACTTCAGCGACAAGTTCAGTGGAGTGGTCAAACAGTGGAAACGCCGTCATCCGAAGGCCTACCGCGTGATGCGACCGGTGCTGGCGGTGGTGGTGTTGACGTTGTTGGGGTATTGGCTGTTTGGTTGAGGCTGGATGTTGTAATAAAAAAACCGCTCCTTGTGAGCGGTTTTTTTATGAAGAGAAGGTGAACGAAGCGCCAGCGAGGACGCCTCCTGGCTCTTCCGCGGCTGGATTCACCAATGCTTCTCTGATTCGATGCAACTCCTGTTCAGACAACTTTCCAGAAGAGCGTTTTCTATCAGCTTTTATCGGTCTGGCGCCTGGCGCCTTTTTTTCAACGGCAGCCTTCATGGTGCCTCCGGCGTTGAAGCTAAGGGGTTCTTTGGCCTTCCACCTGACAACATCTCGCCAAGAGAAATGAGGATCAAACCATTCTTCATAGGCACTCAGCGCTTGAGCATCGATTGCTTCGAAACGAACTCTGGAGTGATCAACATCCACTATCCCTTGCTGCAACAAGTCTTTGTGCAGCTTTGCGAAAGTAACCCCAGCCTGTTTTCTGGCCTGTGATTTATACACTTGGTAGCGCAAATACGTCCGTTCCCTTGGCATGTGATCCCGTGCATTCCTTGTCCTCGATGGTGGGGTGTCGCAATTGCGATCCAGCCTATTCACCTTGCGGCCAACTGTCCCTGCCGGCCCTTTGCCCAAATCATTGCAATCGATGTCGCCCGCTGGTTATAGTCAGCGCTCGTGAGCCCCATGGTTCACCTTCCAGCCCTTCAAAAAAGATCTGCCCCTATGCCTGCATCCCTCATCAACGCGGTAGTCGATTCAGCGGTCAACGCTGGCGTCGTGCCGTGCGGGAATCAGCAGCCCCAGCAGATCAGTCATTACCCTCCACCTGTCAGTAGCACGCCGGTGTGCGCAGTCGTATCACCGCCGGGCGTTGGCGTTTCGGGCTGATCGGCAGTTTTTGCTGACCCCTGCGCCCGCCAGAAAAACCTACTGAATTTCAGCTTCGGCTGAGTTGGCTATTTGCCTGACTACAGGTGGTATTCATGTTTGTCCTGTCGAAAAAATCCGCGCTCGCGGCCGCGTCCACGAGCCTGTTCGTCCTGCTGTGGAGCAGCGGTGCGATCTTCTCCAAATGGGGCCTGGCCCATGCTTCGCCGTTTGCCTTTCTGCTGATTCGCTTTGTGATTGCCTTGTGCGGGCTGGTGCTGCTGGCGCCGCTGCTCAAACTGAAGTTGCCCAAGGGTCGACGGCCGATGCTGTTTGCGATCGCCACCGGCGTGGTGTTGTTGGGGGCTTATCAGATTTTCTATCTGCTGGCGCTCAACACCAAAGTCACCCCGGGGGTGATGGCGACCATCATGGGCGTGCAGCCGATTCTCACGGTGGTATTGATGGAGCGGCAGCGCTCGGCGAGCCGGATGTTTGGTCTGGCGTTGGGGCTGGCGGGGCTGATCATGGTGGTTTACCAAGGCATCGGTCTGGCCGGGATATCCTGGGCGGGGATGCTGTTTGGTCTGCTGGCGCTGGCGAGCATGACGCTGGGCTCGATCATGCAGAAGCGCATCACCGACAATCCCCTCGGCACACTGCCGGTGCAGTATCTGGCCGGGCTGTTGTTGTGCGGGATCTTCGTGCCGTTCCAGCCGTTCCACTTTGAACACAGCACAGGCTTTATCGTGCCTGTTTTGTGGATGGGGCTGGTGGTCTCGGTGCTGGCGACGCTGTTGCTGTATCGATTGATCGCGCGAGGCAATCTGGTGAATGTCACCAGTCTGTTCTATCTGGTGCCGGCGGTGACGGCAGTGATGGACTACTTGATTTTCGGCAATCGCCTGGCGGCATTGAGCGTGCTGGGTATGCTGTTGATCATTGTCGGTCTGGCGTTTGTCTTCCGTAAAAGGGGGTAACAGGTCGTCAGGTGGCGGCTTTTAGGCCATCGATCGCGAGCAGGCTCACTCCTACAGGGGAACGCATTCCAATTGTAGGAGTGAGCCTGCTCGCGATTGCCTTTTCGGCAACAGCACAAATTTATCGGGCCGGCACCTCAGCCGGTTGCACCACCGCCGGCTTCAACACCAGCCACAATGCCAGCGCAATCAACACCCCGCCATAAATGTGCGCCATCGACAACGGCTCATCCAGCAACAACGCCCCCCACAAAACCCCGAACGGCGGAATCATGAAGGTCACGGTCATCGACTTCACCGGACCGATCGAACTGAGCAGGCGGAAATAAATGATGTAGGCAAACGCCGTACAGCCCAACCCCAGGCCCAACAGCGACAGCCAGACATTCCAGCCGCCCCAGCTGACTGGCGGTGCAGTGATTACGCTATAGCCGAACAGCGGCAACAGGAACAACGTCGCACCGAGCATGCTGCCCAGCGCCGACAATCGGCTGTCCAGTCCACCGGCCTGATCCAGCCAACGCCGCGCGAGGAAACCGGCGAAGCCATAGCAAGTGGTCGCCAGCAGGCAGGCGACGGCGCCCATCAACAACTGCAAGTCGAACGCCACGGGGCCGGCGCGGGTCAGCACGCCAACACCGAACAGGCCGAGGAACACCCCACCCAACTTGGCAGCAGTGAGTTTTTCACTGAAGAACAACCCGCCAATCAGCACGCCCATCAACGGCGTGGTGGCATTGAAAATCGCCGAGTAGCCGGCTGGCAACACCTGAGCCGCAACGGAATACAGCGTCGCCGGAATCCCCGAATTGATCACGCCCAGCAGCATCACGGTTTTCAATTTGCCTTTGAAATCCCAGCGCACGCGCATCAGCCCGAGGATCACCAGCAGGCCAACGGCCGCAATCGACACGCGAAAAAAACCGGTCGGGATCGTGCCAATCACCGGCGCAATAATGCGCATGAACAGAAAACTCGCGCCCCAGATGGCCGCCAGCGACAACATACGGAAAATATCGACAGGGCTCACGGCGGGTCTCCTTCCTTGATCGGGACGAGAGTGTTGCCGAGCGCCCTGACGATGGCAACCGCTATTCGGGCATTCAACTTTGCGCTCAGATCACAAAGCGTGTCACCAGACCGTTGAGATCGACCGCCAGACGCGACAACTCCTGGCTCGCCGCCGAGGTCTGAGTCGCCCCGGCGGCGGTTTGCGTGGAGAGGTCACGAATGGTCACCAGATTCTGATCGACCTCACGCGCCACCAAAGCCTGCTGCTCGGCCGCGCTGGCGATCACCAGATTGCGCTGGTTGATCTGCGAGATCGACGCGGTGATTTTCTCCAGTGCCTGGCCCGCGCTGTTGGCTCGGCGCAACGTCTGACCAGCCTGCTCGGCACTGCTCTGCAACGCGCCCACTGTTGCCCCGGTGCCTTGCTGGATGCTGCTGATCATCAGCTCGATTTCTTCGGTGGAATTCTGCGTGCGTTGTGCCAGCGAACGCACTTCGTCGGCGACCACGGCAAAACCGCGCCCGGCTTCACCGGCGCGCGCCGCTTCGATCGCCGCATTGAGCGCCAACAAGTTGGTCTGCCCGGCAATCCCGCGAATCACCTCCAGCACTTTGCTGATGTCCTGTGCCTGAGTGGCCAGGCCCTCGGCTTGTTCGGAAGCACCGAGTACCGCATCGACCAGCTCCTGAATCGAACTGATGGTTTCGCTGACCTGTACATGACCGTGCTTGCTGTCTTCGTTGGATGCAGCGGACGCTTCGGCGCTGGACACCGCATTGGCCGCGACCTCATCCACCGCCGTGCTCATCTCGGTGACTGCTGTAGCGGCTTGTTCAATCTGATCGTTCTGTTGTTGCAGGCCGCGGGTGCTTTGCTCCATCACCGAACTCATTTCCTCGGCAGCGGAAGCCAGTTGCTGTGCCGATTCGCTGATTCCTCGAATGGTCGAGCGCAAATTGCCCTGCATCTCGGCCAAGGCGTCGAGCAGGTGCGCAGCCTCATCTTTACCAGTGCTGACGATCTGGCCGCTGAGATCACCGGCAGCAATGCGTCGCGCTACACCCAGTGCCTGATTGATCGGGGTGGTGATGCTGCGCGTCAACTGCCAGGCCAACAGCAGCGTGGCAATCAGGGCAATCACGATGATGGTCGCGACGATCCACAATGCCCGTTGGTACATGGCTGCGGCGGCATCGGCGGCGGCGTCGGCACCTTGTTGATTGAGGCTGATCATCTGCTCCAGCGTCTTGTCGAGCACAGTACCCTGAGGTGCCAGCTCGTTGCTCAAACGGGTGGCCGCCTGCTCGTTCTGACCGGCGTCAATCTGGCTGACAATCTGATCGAGAATGCTCAGGTATTTGCCGACGGCTGCGTTCAAGCCGTCGAGCATCGCTTGTTCCTGATCGTTGGCAATCAAGGCTTTGTGATCGTTGAGGCGTTTGAGCAACTCATCGCGTTGGGCTTTGAGGATGCCTTTGCTTCTGTCGCGCACGGCGGGTTGGGTGATGGCGATCAGACGCAAGGATTCGAGACGGATGCTGGCGATATTCGCCGCCGCGTCATGAATGCTCTCGATGCTGGGCATCCATGACTCTTCGATCACCGCTGCACTTTCGCGCAGGGTTTTCATCTGGCCCAGCCCGAACAGGCCGACCACCACCAGCAGACCGGCCAAAACGGCAAAGCTCAAACTGGCGCGCAAACCTATGCGCAGATTCCGGATAGACATCAGTGTGCTCCTTGATCTTTGAGGGGAGAGGTCGCCCTCGTCGGCGAGGATCTTGTTATGAGGCGGGTAATGGCGGGCTGTATATCAAAGTGCCACTATTTTGGTAAGACCAATCTGGAATCGGCACTGACGGTAAGTGCATTGGCAGCAAAGCCACGAACTAGACGCGCCTGATCAGTATTGGATCCGAAGCCCAGAGAATTCGCGGGCTGGCGCAGGACGGCCAGAAAGACCGGTAAGGTGATTAACTGACCGAACGGTCGATTTAAAAAACTTTGCTAAAAACTGTGTCGCTGTACAACCCTGACGCAGATTTGGCAGAAATTGCACTTCACCTGCGCGCGTATCCGTGGCTAAGCTCAGGCACAGATTTCCCAATGCACGCCGAGGTCTCATCTATGCCGCAGCAATGGCCAGCCACCGACATCGCCCGCATGATCCTCGATGGCTTTGACGATTACCGCGAGCATTTCCGGCGCATCACCGACGGTGCCCGGGAGCGCTTCGAGCAGGCACGCTGGCAGGAGACGCAGACGGCGTCGGCAGCACGGATCAACCTTTACGAAGAAAAGGTCGGCGAAACCATCGCCCGCCTGCGCGAATACTTCGACGACGAAACGCTGATGAATGTCAGCTGCTGGCCGCTGGTGAAAAGCGCTTACATCAGCGTCATCGACCTGCGCTTCGACGATGAGCTGTCCGAGACCTGGTACAACTCGATTTTCTGCGGGCTGTTCAGCCACGACCTGATCAGCGACGGCTGCATGTTCATCCACACCACGCGCCCGAGCCTGCGCCGTGCCCGCGCCGCGCAAACCCGCACATACAAGCCGCAGGGACAACTGTCGGGGATGCTCGCGAGCATTTTTGCCGACTACCGTTTCAGCGAGGACTACGCCGATTTGCCGGGTGACCTGCGCCGGCTCGAAGCGCAACTGCGCGAGAACCTGCCGGACTGGGTGTGCAAGGACCCGGAACTCAGCGTCGAGCTGTTTTCCTCGGTGCTGTACCGTAACAAGGGCGCGTATCTGGTCGGGCGCATCTACACCCGCGACGAGCAATGGCCGCTGGTGATCCCGCTGTTGCACCGCGAAGGGCGCGGGATTCAGATCGACGCGCTGATCACCGACGAAGCTGACGTGTCGATCATCTTCTCGTTCACCCGTTCGTATTTCATGGTCGACGTACCGGTGCCGGCGGAGTTTATCGGCTTCCTGCGGCGCATTTTGCCGGGCAAGCACATTGCCGAGTTGTACACCTCGATCGGTTTCTACAAGCATGGCAAATCCGAGTTTTACCGCGCACTGATCAACCATCTGGCCAACACCGACGACCAGTTCATCATGGCGCCGGGTGTGCGCGGCATGGTCATGAGCGTGTTCACCCTGCCGGGCTTCAACACCGTGTTCAAGATCATCAAGGACCGTTTTTCGCCGTCGAAAAACGTCGATCGCGCCACGGTGATCGAGAAGTACCGATTGGTGAAAAGTGTCGACCGGGTAGGGCGCATGGCCGATACCCAGGAGTTCGCCGACTTCCGTTTTCCGCTGAGCAAGTTTGATCCGGCCTGTCTTGAGGAATTGTTGGAAGTGGCGCCGTCGACGGTTTCAGTCGAAGGCGACACCGTGTTGATCCGCCACTGCTGGACCGAGCGGCGAATGACCCCGCTCAATCTGTATCTGGAGAACGCCAACGACGCGCAGGTGCGCGAGGCGCTGGAGGATTACGGCCTGGCGATCAAGCAACTGGCGGCGGCGAATATCTTTCCCGGTGACATGCTGCTGAAGAACTTTGGCGTCACCCGGCACGGCCGTGTGGTGTTTTATGACTACGACGAGATCTGCTTTCTGACCGAAGCCAACTTCCGTCACATTCCTGCGCCGCGCACGCCCGAAGATGAGATGGCCTCCGAACCGTGGTATTCGATCGGGCCGCTGGATGTGTTTCCCGAGGAATTTCCGCCGTTTCTGTTTGCTGATTCGGGGCAGCGCAAGTTGTTCGACCAGTTGCATGGCGAGTTGTATAACGCTGATTACTGGAAGAGTTTGCAGGAGGCGATTCGCGCCGGCAAAGTCATCGACGTCTTCCCGTATCGGCGCAAAGGCCTCGATAACGAATAACTCTTTTAAAAGCCCCTCACCCCAGCCCTCTCCCAGTGTATGTACCGGAGACATGGTGGACAGGTGTTCGGAGACATGGTGGACACATTTTAATAGACACATTGCTCATCGCGAAGGAGATGGCCTGTGTCTTGGGAAGAGGTGTCCACCGTGCAGCTTCGTTCAGAATTCGTGCTGTTGGCTCGGCAAGAAGGGGCCAATGTTCGGCAGCTTTGCCGTCGATTCAATATCAGCCCAAGCACTGCCTACAAATGGCTCAACAGGTTTGAAAACCTCGGTGCGCAAGGGTTGATCGATCAGTCTCGACGACCGAAGACGTCACCCAAACGCTGCGCTGATGAGGTTGAGCAGCAGATTTTGACCGTGAGTCAGGAGTACGCCGCTTGGGGCGCTCGCAAGCTCAAGCGCGTGTTGGAAGACGACGGCAAAGTGATGCCCTCTGTCAGCACCGTGCATGCGGTTTTACAGCGTCATTCGCGCGTTGATCCAAAGGCTGCCGAGGTCAAACCGATTATCCGGTTCGAGCACGAGGCGCCCAACGATCTTTGGCAGATCGACTTCAAAGGCCATATCAGCCTGAAACACGGACGTTGCCATCCGCTGACGATACTGGACGATCACTCACGGTTCTCACTGTGCATCGCTGCGTGCGCCAATGAGCAGCGCCGAACCGTCCAGGAGCAACTAACGCGGGCCTTTCGGCGCTACGGTCTGCCTCTGCGCATGACGATGGACAACGGTTCGCCATGGGGTGACCAGACCGGCGTTTATACCGCGCTGGAGGTCTGGCTGATGAGCCAGGGCATCAAGGTCGGCCACTCCCGACCTTATCACCCGCAAACCCAGGGAAAGCTGGAGCGCTTCCACCGCAGTCTGAAAAGGGAAGTCCTGCAAGGCCAACTCTTCATCGATCTGGACGATGCACAACGGGCGTTTGATATCTGGCGTGATATCTACAACCAGAAGCGCCCGCATCAAGCGCTGGACATGCAGGTTCCTGCTACTCGCTACAGCAGCAGCCCACGGGAATACCAGGAGCAACCAGCGGCACCTGAGTACGACGATGGGGATGTGGTCAGGAAGGTTCAGGTGAAAGGAGAGATCTACTGGGGGAACCGTGAATACACAGTCGGAAAGGCTTTTCACGGGAGGTCAGTAGCTATCCGGGAAACGACGGAGGACGGCATCCACGATGTCTACTGGAGTAGACATCGTATCGCCCGAATCGACTTGAACTTGCAGACCGTTACGGCAGGTAAGAAGATCTAAAACCGTCCACTATGTCTCCGAACATGTGTCCACCATGTCTCCGGTACATACACTCCCGGAGGGAGAGGGGGCCGACCGAGGTGTCTTGCGGGGTACGTCGACCTGGAAGATTTTGGTGATTATGGTTTTGGTGAAAGACCTTGGCGGTTATGGCTTTTGTGAAAGGCCTTCGATTTGGCTTTGTGAGCTTGGCCATTTTGGATTCAATGAAAGACGTTCAAGTCGGTGTAGCTCTCGAATATCCCCGAATCGGTTCCCTCTCCCTTGGGAGAGGGCTAGGGTGAGGGGCTTTCGGTTCGGGACATCAACGTCTCAAGCCTGGCCAACGGCGGCGCATCTTGGTTGCGGTCGAATACCTGAATGCCAATCTTGAGTAAGCGGCCGTTTTCGGCTGCGCTGATCACCTGTTCACACCGCAACAACAACCGCCCCTGATCACAATCCAGCGCTTTCATACCCATCGGCAACTTCCCTTCCAACCGCAACTCCGCCATCCGACTCTGCGCCGCAATCATCGCCAGCGACCGATCCCTTAAAACCCCACTACTCTGCGTCATCAACCCCGCCACCCGCACAGCCGCCGACATCGCCACGGCAATAATCGCCAGCGCCACCAGCACCTCAATCAACGTGAAACCCGCTTCCCGCGAACGCGCACGCATACATGGCCCAAAACCCAAACCCAGCCCTCGACGCTAACCCCCGTCCTTGACGGCTTGACGACGAAAACACCCGAGGATTTTCAACATCACTGACATATCTTCTTGCAACACTGCGCGTCGAATCGAATCAAGCCAGGGCATGTCGAGATGGATATCGCACCTTTCAAATCGCTTCAGCAACCGTTGCGCACGCCGCGTGGGCAGCAGGGTTTTACCCTGATCGAGATCATGGTGGTCGTGGTGATTCTGGGGATTTTGGCGGCGATGGTGGTGCCCAAGGTGCTCGACCGGCCGGATCAGGCGCGGGCGACGGCGGCGAAGCAGGATATTGGTGGGTTGATGCAGGCGTTGAAGTTGTATCGCCTCGATCACGGCACTTACCCGAGCATGAACCAAGGGCTGAAGGTGTTGGTGGAGCGGCCGGCGGATGCGAAGAACAGCAATTGGCGCTCGTACCTGGAGCGCTTGCCGAACGATCCGTGGGGGCGTCCTTATCAGTACCTCAACCCCGGTGCGAATGGCGAGATCGACATCTTTTCCCTCGGTGCCGACGGTCAGCCGGACGGCGACGGCGTGAATGCCGACATCGGTTCCTGGCAGTTGTAAGGCCGGCCATGAACAGCCGCTCGCCTGAGGGGGCGAAGCAACAGGGCATGGCGATTATCAGCGCGTTGTTGATTGCGGCCGTGGTGGCGGTGATTGCGGCGGGCATGTTGACGCGCCAGAGCGTGTCGACCCGGGCGCTGGAGGCGGATCAGCAGCGCGTGCAGGGGCGTTGGCTGGTGCAGGGCGGGTTGGAGATCAGCCGTCAATTGTTGTGGGACGCACGTCAGCGCGATCCGTTGACCCGGCTCGATCAGCCGTGGGCGCAGCGGCTCTCCGCGCAAGGTTTTGAAGGGCGGCTGGAGGATGAGCAGGGCAAGTTCAACCTGCGCAATCTGGTGGCCAACGAGCGGGTTGATGAGGCGCAGGTGGCGGCGTTTCAGCGCTTGTGTGAGTTGATCGGGGTCAGCGCCGGGTTGAGTCAACGCATCAGTCAGCGGGTGATTGCCTCGTACCCGCGGCTGCTGAATGCGCAGGTTGCCGAGGCGCCGAAAAGTGGTTTCGACAGTGGTCGCGCCACTTCGCCAAACGCTTCACGCAAACCGCAGAATCCGACGTTGCCGATGCTGCGTAGCATCGATGATCTGCGCAGTGTCGACGGCGTGAATGAGGCGGTGATGGGCAAACTGGCGCCGTACCTGACGGTGATCCCCGCGACGACCTGGCTCAACGGCAACACCGCCACCGCGCCGGTGTTGGCCGCGTATGTGCCGGGGCTGTCGTTGGAGCGTGCCAATGCGCTGATTGCCGAGCGTGATGCCGGGCGCTGGTTTATCAACCGTGGCGATTTCGTTAACCGCTTGCGCCTGCCGCAACTGGAGCTGACCAGCGTCAAGGTCGGCATCACCAGTGACTGGTTTCGCCTGCGGGGCGAGGCGCGGCGCGATCAGCGGCGGGTCAGTCTTGAGGCGTTGCTGCATCGCAGCCAGGACCGCTTGCCGCAGGTGATTTGGTCGCGGGTGGGCGTATGAGCCAGTTGAAAGTGGCGTTGCCGCCCTTGGCGGAACTGGATCTGCACAGTCAATTGCATTGCGCCTGGCTGGATCGTCAAGGCCAGGTCACGCGGGAAGAACGCCTCAGCCTGAGCCAGTTGAGCCAGCAATCGAAACTGCCGCCGCTGGTGTGTTTTCTGCACCCGGCTGACAGCCTGTTGGCGAGTCTCGATTTACCGCCGCTGCCGGCGAACAAGATTGTCGCGGCGGTGCAGTGTGCGGCGCAGGCCTTGATGCTCGGCGACAGCAGTGAGATGCACATCGCGCACAGTTCACGGGACGAGGCCGGGCAGGTGCAGATCGCCTGGGCGCCTCGGCAGCAGTTATTGAGTTTTGGGCAATTGCTGAAAAGCGCTGGGTTGAACCTGCGCGGTCTCTACCCGGCGCCGTACCGTTTGCCGGTGCTGCCCGGCACCGTCGCTTGCGTGCAGGACGGGCATCTGTTGTTGCGCGATAGCGTGCAAGTGGCGCGGGTGCAGCCGTTGTTCGATGACGGACTCGACGGTGTTGTGTGGGAACCGGGTGTCACTTTGCATTGGATCGGTGATCAGCCGCCGGGCGCTGAACTGCCGATGGCGGATGCGCAGCGCTGGACCGGGCCGCTACCGGGTTGGGGGCTGCATGGCGCGGTCCAGCAACAAAAAACCGAGCATCGCGGCTGGGGCAGGGCAATCGCCCTGTCAGCGTTGGCCGTGGCTGTTTGGGTGATCGGTTTGAATCTGTATGCCGCCCGTGAGGCGAGTCAGGGCCAGCAGCTGAAAGCCCAGATGAACCTGCGGGTAAAGCAGGCCTTTCCCGAGTTGCCGGTGATCCTCAACCCGTTGCAACAGGCCCGTCAGCAATTGGCGGCGCGGCAAAAGGGCGCGGCGGATGATCCGGCGCAGACTTTTAATCGTCTGGTGTTGCAGGCCGGCACCGGTATGCCGTCGATGGCCGGCAGTGTCGAGCGGCTGGTGTTTGTCGACGGTGCCTTGCAACTGAGTCTGCTGAGTGAAGCCCGTCGTGGCGGCAATGATCAGGACTGGCAAAGCACCTTGGCCCAGGCCGGCATCAGCGTCACTGCCGATGACGAGGGTTGGACCTTGCGTCCGGCCACTGAAGCCAGCCCAAATGAAAGCGATGACAGCGGCGGAGCAGAAGAAGATGAATAAGGCCTCGCTCGCGCTGTACCGCGCCAAGTGGCAACGCTTTAACGCTCAGGTGCAAGCCCGATGGCAGCCGTTGGCGTTGCGCGAAAAGCGCATGGTTGCCGGCATGGCCATCGCGCTGATCGGCTTGCTGCTGTGGGTCGCACTGATCCAGCCGCCGCTGAAGAAAATCACCTATTGGCAAACCGAGACGCCAAAGCTTCGCGCCCAGACCGAAGCGCTTGAGGTGCTGCTGCGCGAAGTCAGCGTGCGCCCGGACGGGCAAAGCGTGGCGCAGTCTCTGGAGCAGACCCTTCAGGCCAGTGGCCTGGCGGGGCATTACCAATTACAGGAGGCACAGGGTGCCTGGCAGTTGACCTTCGACGCGGCGCCGGCCGATGCCGTGCTCGAATGGCTGTTGAGCAACCCGGCACAACTTTCTCTGCAAGTGGTCGAGGCCCGTTTGCAACGCGCAGACAACCCCTCGACCGAAGTCACCGCCGGCACTTTGTCAGGCACCGTTCGCATGGATCAGGCGCTGGGCGCTAAGGAAGCTTCATGAAGGGGTCAGGATCCAAACCGGCACGTCTGGCGTTGCCGATGCTGCTGATGGCGTTGAGCGCGTGCAGCAACACCACCACGCCGCAGAATCAGCCGCCGTTGCTGGTCGACAGTGAACTCGGGCGGCCGCTGGCCAACACCCAGCGCAGCGGTGACGCGGTGCTCGACCGCGAACGCGCACAGGCGCAGGCGCGACCGGCGCCCAAGCAATTGCACAACATCAGCAAGAGTGCGCGCAGTGGTGCGGCGTCGTCGGGCATCGCGTTGCCGAGCAATCCGTTGGGTGATCAACCAGTGACGCTGAATTTTGTCGACGCCGATATTCAAGCGGTGGTACGGGCGTTGGCGCGATCGACCGGGCAGCAGTTTTTGGTCGATCCTCGGGTGAAGGGCACACTGACGCTGGTCTCGGAAGGTCAGGTGCCGGCGCGGCAGGCTTACGACATGTTGTTGGCGGCGTTGCGTATGCAGGGTTTCAGTGTGGTGGATGTCGGCGGTGTGGCGCAGGTGGTGCCGGAGGCGGATGCCAAGCTGCTGGGTGGGCCGATTTACAGCGCTGACAAACCGGCGGGTAACGGCATGCTCACCCGCACGTTTCGTCTGCAATACGAGAACGCGGTAAACCTGATTCCGGTGCTGCGGCCGATTGTTTCGCCGAACAACCCGATCAACGCCTATCCCGGCAATAACACCATCGTCATCACCGATTACGCCGAGAACCTGACCCGCGTTGCGCAGTTGATCGCGAGCATTGATTCGCCGAGTGCGATCGATACGGATGTGGTGCAGATTCAGAACGGCATCGCTGCCGACATTGCGCCGATGGTCGCGGACTTGCTCGATGCGCCGGGCAATGATCCGACGCAGAAAATAGCGGTGATCGGAGATCCGCGCTCCAACACCATCATCATTCGCGCCGGCAGCCCGGAGCGCACGGAGTTGGCGCGCAACCTGATCTACAAACTGGATAACGCGCAGAGCAATCCGAGCAATCTGCACGTGGTTTATCTGCGTAACGCCCAAGCGGCGAAACTGGCGCAGGCCTTGCGCGGGTTACTCACCGGTGAGAGTGATAGCGGCACCAGTGACAGCGCGCGTTCGGTGCTCAGCGCCATGGGTGCAAGTACTGGCGGCAGCGCTGGGCAGAATGGCCAGAGCGGCACGCAAACCAGCGGCACGACATCGACCAGCAATAGCAGCGGCAGTGCCGGTGGCAGTTACGCACAAGGCAGTGGCGGCACCAGTAGCAGCGGTAATCAGGCGAGCGAACAAAACGTCGCCTTCAGTGCCGGCGGCGTAACGATTCAGGCCGACGCCACCACCAACACCTTGCTGATTTCCGCGCCGGAGCCGTTGTATCGCAACCTGCGCGAGGTGATCGATCTGCTCGACCAGCGCCGCGCGCAAGTGGTGATCGAAAGCCTGATCGTCGAAGTCGGCGAGGACGATGCCAGTGAGTTCGGCGTGCAATGGCAGACCGGCAACCTCGGCGGCAAAGGCGTGATCGGCGGCGCGAATCTGGGTGGTTCGGGGATCAACACCAACGGCAAGACCAGCATCGACGTGCTGCCGCAGGGTTTGAACCTGGGTTACGTCAACGGCACCGTCGACATTCCCGGTATCGGCAAGATTCTCGACCTGAAAGTGCTGGCCCGGGCCTTGAAAAGCAAGGGCGGCACCAACGTGCTGTCGACGCCGAACCTGCTGACCCTCGACAACGAAGCGGCGAGTATTTTTGTCGGCCAGACCATCCCGTTTGTCAGCGGCAGTTACGTGACTGGCGGCGGGGGCACCAGCAATAACCCGTTCCAGACCGTGACCCGTGAAGAGGTCGGTTTGAAGCTCAATGTGCGCCCGCAGATTTCCGAGGGCGGCACGGTCAAGCTCGATATCTATCAGGAAGTCAGCAGCATTGATGAGCGGGCTTCGGCCAGTTCGACGTCGGCGGGGATCGTCACCAACAAACGCGCGATCGACACCAGCATTCTGCTTGATGACGGGCAGATCATGGTCCTCGGTGGGTTGCTGCAGGACGGCTACAGCCAAAGTAACGACGCGGTGCCGTGGCTGGGCAGTCTGCCGGGGATTGGCGCGCTGTTTCGCAACGAGCGCCGGGCGATTACCAAGACCAACCTGATGGTGTTCCTGCGCCCGTACATCATTCGCGACAGCGAAGCGGGGCGCAGCATCACCCTCAACCGCTACGACTTTATGCGCCGTGCGCAGGGCGGTTTGCAACCGGAACGCAGCTGGGCGATGCCGGACATGCAGGCGCCGCAATTGCCGACAGCGGCGCAGGGCGTACCGGCGGTTTTACCGGGGTCGGGTCCGCGCGCCACTATCAAAGCGGTGCCCATCCAATGATTCCGCCATCGCCTCTTGATCTGGAAAACCGATTTGTAGGAGCTGCCGAAGGCTGCGATCTTTTGATCCTGCTCTTCGACGGACCCAAACGACCAAAGATCAAAAGATCGCAGCCTTCGGCAGCTCCTACAGGGATTGGGGAGGGCATGAGATGAGTGCGCTGCCTTACGCCTGGGCCAAGGCGCAGCGGATTTTGTTGTGTGATGGCGTGCTGACCGTTTGCCCGTCAACGCCGGGCTGGTCGATCAGCGAGGCGCGGCGGCAGTTCGGTGCGACCACGATTCAACGCGTACGCGATGACGAACTCGACGGTTTGCTCGCCGCTGCCTATGCCGACACCGGCAGCGCGGCGGCAGTGGTCGGTGCGGCGGAAAACGAAGTCGACCTCGACCGCTTGATGCAAGACATGCCGGAAATCACCGATCTGCTCGACACCCAGGACGGTGCGCCGGTGATCCGCATGATCAACGCCTTGCTCACCCAAGCCGCCCGCGATGAAGCCAGCGACATTCACATCGAGCCGTTCGAAACCCATTCCGTGGTGCGCTACCGCGTCGACGGCACGTTGCGTGACGTGGTCTCGCCGCGCAAGGCTCTGCACGGTGCGTTGGTGTCGCGGATCAAGATCATGGCTCAGCTCGACATCGCCGAGAAACGCCTGCCGCAGGACGGTCGCATCGCCTTGCGCGTGGCCGGGCGGCCGATCGATATTCGTGTTTCAACGGTACCGACCGGGCATGGCGAAAGGGTGGTGATGCGTCTGCTCGACAAACAGGCCGGGCGCCTGCATCTGGAAACCCTCGGCATGGACGCGCAGGTGCTGGCCAAACTCGATCACCTGATCCGCCAGCCCCACGGTATTGTCTTGGTCACCGGGCCGACCGGCAGCGGCAAAACCACCAGCCTCTACGCGGCACTGGCGCGGCTGGATGCGAGTACCAGCAACATTCTCACCGTGGAAGACCCGGTGGAATACGACTTGCCTGGCATCAGTCAGATTCAGGTCAACGCCAAGATCGACATGACCTTTGCCTTGGCGCTGCGTGCGATTTTGCGGCAAGACCCGGACATCATCATGATCGGCGAAATCCGCGATCTCGAAACCGCGCAAATCGCCGTGCAAGCCTCGCTGACCGGTCACTTGGTGCTGGCAACCTTGCACACCAACGACGCGGTGTCGGCGGTCAACCGCTTGATCGATATGGGCGTCGAACCGTTTCTGCTAGCGTCGTCGATGCTCGGCGTGCTTGCGCAACGCTTGGTGCGGCGCCTGTGCAATCACTGCAAACAGGAAGACCCGGCGACACCGGGGACGTGGCGCCCGGTCGGTTGCCCGGCGTGCAATCAAACCGGTTACAGCGGCCGCACCGGCATCCACGAATTGTTCTGCATCGACGACGACATCCGCACCCTGATTCATCAAGGTGCAGGGGAGCAGGCCTTGCGCGCATCAGCCGCCAAGGCCGGGATGTTCAGCTTGCGCGAGGATGGCGAGCGCTGGATCCGTAGCGGCGCCACCGCGCCTGAAGAAATCTTGCGTGTGACACGGGACGCCTGATGAATCGCTATCGTTTTGAAGCTGCTGATGCCACTGGCAAGATCGAATCCGGGCACCTTGAGGCGGACAGTCAAAGCGCCGCTTTCACAACATTACGCGGGCGCGGGTTGACCGCGTTGTCGGTGCACAAGGAAAGCAACGTCGCCCAGCACGGTGGCGGTGGCCTGTTCAGCGCCAAACTCTCGGACAACGACCTCGCGTGGGCCACGCGGCAATTGGCGAGCTTGTTGGGCGCGAGTCTGCCGTTGGAAGCAGCGCTGAGTGCCACGGTCGAGCAGGCCGAGAAAAAACACATCGCCCACACCCTCAGCGCCGTGCGTGCGGATGTGCGCAGTGGCATGCGTCTGGCTGAGTCGCTGGCGGCGCGGCCACGGGATTTTCCTGAGATCTATCGCGCGTTGATTGCGGCTGGCGAGGAGTCCGGCGATCTGGCGCAGGTCATGGAGCGGCTGGCCGATTACATCGAGGAGCGCAACAACCTGCGCGGCAAGATTCTCACCGCGTTTATCTATCCGGGTGTGGTAGGGCTGGTGTCGATCGGCATTGTAATTTTCCTGCTCAGCTATGTGGTGCCGCAGGTGGTCAGCGCGTTTTCCCAGGCGCGACAGGACTTGCCGGGGCTGACCTTGGCGATGCTCAACGCCAGTGATTTCATAAGGGCGTGGGGCTGGTTGTGTGCGGCGATCATCGCAGGGGCGTTCTGGAGCTGGCGCCTGTACCTGCGCAATCCGGCGGCACGTTTGAGTTGGCATCACCGGGTGCTGAAGTTGCCGCTGTTCGGGCGTTTTATTCTGGGCCTGAACACCGCGCGATTCGCTTCGACTCTGGCGATTCTCGGCGGCGCCGGGGTGCCGTTGTTGCGTGCATTGGAGGCGGCGCGGCAGACCTTGTCCAATGATCGCTTGAGTTTGAGCGTCACTGAGGCCACGGCCAAGGTGCGTGAGGGCGTGAACCTGGCGGCAGCGTTGCGCGTGGAGAATGTGTTTCCACCGGTGCTGATTCATTTGATTGCCAGCGGCGAGAAAACCGGTTCACTGCCACCGATGCTTGAGCGTGCGGCGCAAACCCTGTCGCGTGATATCGAGCGGAGGGCGATGGGCATGACCGCGTTGCTGGAGCCGCTGATGATTGTGGTGATGGGCGGGGTGGTGCTGGTGATTGTGATGGCGGTGTTGTTGCCGATCATTGAGATCAATCAACTGGTCCAGTAGCCGGTTTTTATGGTGTCTGATCGGGCCCCTTCGCGAGCAGGCTCGCTCCCACAGTGTTCTGTGTTGTGAAGTCAATTGCATTCGATCATTGAGAGCACTGAGTTGATCCAGTAGTGGTGTGTCAGATGTTTTTAGGGTGTCTGACCTGGCCTTATCGCTGGCAAGCCAGCTCCCACAGGTTCTTGTGTTGTGTCGCAGATCGCATTGACAACATGGCTCCTTGTGGGAGCTGGCTTGCCAGCGATGGGGCCAGTCAGGGCAACAAATAATCCAATCTTTTTTCCAGGACTTCAGCATCACCCGACCCTCAAAAGGTCCATCCTCGGGTTCTCCTTTCTGTCATCTGCAACCACCCGCCAACGCCTCCAGCCCGATTCAGCCAAACCCCCGCCCCAGACGCTGCGCAGCACCCGACAAACACCCGAGAAAATCCCTTCGGAAACACCTCACAGCTCCCGAGGTTTTTTCCTTTATCTGTCACCGGAAACTGCGAATTTCTCAGTGCGACTTAACCAAGGCCAGCGCTAGCGAGGGCCCCGGTGAGTCCTCCCAGTGTCATGCAAGCAACCCCGAAACCTGTGTTCACAACCCAGTTGAAAAGGAGATTCTTCATGTTCAAGCGCACTCTGATCGCCGCCTCACTGACCGTCGCCGCTCTGGCTTCCGCCCAGGCCATGGCCGCCAACGTTACCGGTGGTGGCGCGACTCTGCCTGCCGCTCTGTACAAAGGTTCTGCCAACAGCATCCTGCCAGCCAACTTCAGCTACCTGGGCACCGGTAGCGGCACTGGCAAAACGGCTTTCCTGACCAACAACTCCGCGCTGTTCAGCACCACCGGTTCGGTGCACTTCGCCGGTAGCGACTCGATCCTCAGCGCTACGGAAATCAGCACCTACAACAGCACCTACGGCGCTTCGTACGGCCCGCTGATCCAACTGCCTTCGGTGGCCACTTCGGTTGCCATTCCGTACAAAAAGTCTGGCCAGACCGCGCTGAACCTGACCAGCACTCAGCTGTGTGATGCCTTCTCGGGCGCCAAAACCACTTGGGGTGCGCTGTTGGGTACTGCCGACACCACGCCGATTCGCGTTGTTTATCGCAACGTTTCCAGCGGCACCTCGGAAATCCTCACTCGCCACCTGAACTCGATCTGCCCGACCAAGTTCGCCACCAACTCCACCTTCACCAACGCTCGCCTGCCAGCCGGCTCCGCACTGCCTGCGAACTGGGTGGGTGTTGCCGGTACATCTGACGTCGCCACCCAGGTCAACGCCGTTGACGGTTCGATCGGTTACGTCGGTCCGGACGGTGTGAACGCTGCGAGCAACGCTGTTGTTGCCCGCGTCAACGGCGTGCAGCCAACCACTGCCAACGTTTCCCTGGCATTGGGTTCGGCCGCTCTGCCAGCCGCGCCTGCCAACCCGGCGCAGTGGGTACCGGTTGTGCCTAACCCGGCAAGCGGCTACCCGATCGTCGCTTACACCAACTTCATCTTCGGTCAGTGCTACAAGGATGCAACCGTGGCCAATGATGTACGCAGCTTCCTGACCACTCACTACAGCAACCCGGGCAACAACGCTGCCACCATCGCGCACAGCTTCACTCCGGTTCCAACCAACTGGAAAGCCGCTGTGACCGCCAACTTCGTCACCAACTCTTCGGGCAACAACCTGGACATCAACAACGCCAGCGTCTGCAACGCTATCGGTCGTCCTTTGTAAGCTTCGCTTCAGTCGCAATGCAATCGCAGCAGCCTTCGGGCTGCTGCTTTTTTTTGGCCGATCTACTCCTCAATCATGAAGTTTGTGTGACATCCGTTCGGTCGCGGCCTTCGCCAACCGCCTACCTCATAACAGCAGGGTCCACCCGACCTGCGGCCTCGTGTGGCAACTCAAAAGGATCTCGTAGTGATGCTCGCTCGCCCATCCCGTCGCAGTACCCGTGTTCAGCCTCAACAGCGTCTTGTCGTCGATCCGGCGCTGTGGCTGCTCAAGCCGTTGGCGCAGGCGATTGCCTTGTGTCTGGTGGCGGGCAGCGCCGAGGCGGCCACTGCTTTCAGTTCGGGATGGTTTGCCGCCAAGGGCGCGGCGCAGCAGGCGAGCGCTGCACGGCCCGGCACCGGCGGTTTGCCGGGGATGACGCCGCCGCTGGCGCAACAGCAGAAGGCCAACCAACAGCTGCAGCGGTCGATTCAGACCTTGAACAACACCGTCGCCGCGATTGCTGCACAGCAAGCGGCGCAAGCGGCCGGACGCGCGGCGGCATTGGGCTCGGTGCAGTTTGTTCCGGACGGTTTGGCCGAGGGGGGGCTGAAGGTCGACAACAGCCTTACCCAAGGCTGGCAGAACGCCAAAGGCCCGCAACAGACTCAGGCCGACGGCAAGACCACGGTGAAGATCGAGCAGACCGCCGACAAAGCCATTCTCAACTGGGAAACCTTCAACGTCGGGCGTAACACCAGCGTTGAATTTGCCCAGCAAGCGAATTGGGCGGTGCTCAACCGGGTCAACGATCCGAGTGCACGGGCCAGTCAGATTCAGGGGCAGATCAAGGGCGACGGCACGGTGATGCTGATCAACCGCAACGGCATCGTCTTCAGCGGCACCAGTCAGGTCAACGTGCGCAACCTGGTGGCAGCCGCCGCCAACATCACCGATATCCAGTTCCGTGATCGCGGCCTGTATTTCGACAGCAGCGCCAGCCAGCCGACGTTCACCGACGCGGCGGGCAAAGTGCTGGTGGAGCGCGGGGCGTCCATCGAAACCGCGCGACCGGCGAAGTCCACCGACGCCGGCGGTTATGCCTTGCTGTTGGGCAGTGAAGTGCAGAACGACGGCAGCATCAACACCGCCAAGGGCCAGACCGTGCTGGGGGCGGGGGATCGCTTTTACATTCGCAAGGGTGCGGGCACCGAAGGCAACGGCTTCTCCACGACGTTCGGCAACGAAGTCACGCCGGGCTTCAAAGCCGCCAGCGTTGCCGGCAAGGTCAGCAACAATGGTCTGATTCAGGCCGCGACCGGCGACATCACCCTGACCGGCCATGAGGTCGTGCAAAACGGCGTATTACTCGCCAGCACATCGGTCGCCACGCGCGGCACGATTCATCTGCTCAACCCGGCGACGGACACCCAAGGCAGCGTGACGCTGGGGCAGGGCAGTGCCACGGCGATCATGCTCGACAGCAGTGACCTCACGGCCCTCGACAGCCAGCATCAGTCCGCACTGACCGCCGTTACCCCGACCAATTCGATTCGCAGTGACCAGTCGCGCATCGACATCCAGAGTGGTGGCAGCGTCGAGTTCCAGAACGGTTCGATTACCCTGGCCACGGGCGGACAAATCGCGGTGGCCGCGCAGCGTCGCAGCCTGGTGCGCGACGGCGCGCTGATCGACGTTTCCGGCGCCATCGGCGTGAAAGTCGCGATGGAATCCAACAGCATCAAGATCAATGTGCAGGGCAACGAACAGCGCGACGCTTCGGGCAACCGCGACAAAGGTGCGCTGAACAGTAACGACGTCTGGGTTGACGTGCGTGAGCTGGTCTACGTGCCCGCCGGCACCAACGGTTACGCCACGGATCGCTGGTACACGGCAGGGGGGTTGCTCGAAGTCGGTGGTTACCTTGGCACTCAAGGGCACAGCATCGGTGAATGGATGGCCCAGGGCGGGACGGTAAATTTCGCCGGCAATGACGTGGTGACTGAGAAGGGCTCGTTGATCAACCTGTCTGGCGGCACGCTCGATGTGCAAAGTGGCGAGATTCGCCAGAGTTGGTTGCGCGGGGCTGACGGGCATCTCTACGAATTGTCCAAGGCGCCGGGCGATCTGCTCTACAGCGGTCTGTACAACGGTTATGAAGACAGCAGCGAACGCTGGGGGCAGACGAGCTATTACTACAACCCGCTGATCGCACCGACCAAGCGCCTGGAGGCTGGCTACACCGTGGGTCGCGATGCCGGGCAATTGGTGATCGGCACCCGAAACGCGCGGCTCGACGGGCAACTGCTGGGGGAGGTTTATCAGGGCGAGCGCCAGACTCAGGCGCCGCGTGCCGTGCTCGATGGCTACGCGCAGCGTCAGACCGCTCTCGCGCGGCGCGGGCAGTTGATCGTCGGTGGTTACGATGCCGCCTACGTCGCGGCGGCGGGTGGCGTGCTCTACGGCCTCAATCCGTTGCTCGATCAGGTGCAGATCGGCATTGAGCGTCCGCACGGCGACAATGACGCGGGCCTGACCGGCGCGGTGTCCGAGGCGCGCAATGGCAAGCTGTTTCTCGATGCTGCACAACTGAGTGACTGGCAACTGGGCGCACTGAAAGTCGCCGCCAAAGAGCGCATCGACGTGGACGGCGCCGTGACGGTCGGCAACGGTGGCGATATCACCCTCTACGCGCCGCAGGTGCAGGTCAACGCCGACCTGATTGCACGGGGCGGCAGCCTGCATGTGGGCAACGTGCTCAATCAGCTCAATACCGACCGTGTCACCGATACCCGCATCGTTGCGCCTGCGGGCACGACCACGGGTGTTCGCGTGGCGGAAAAGGTGCAACTGGACACCCGGGGGCTGTGGAGCAACTTGCGCACTGACCCGGATGACGCGAGCAGTCTTGCGTATCTGGACGGTGGCGTCATTTCGATCCGCAGCAGCGGCGACATCGAAATCGGCACCGGCAGCCTGCTCGACGTGTCCTCCGGCGGCGCGCTCCTGGCCAACGGCAAGACTCGGGGGGGCAAGGGCGGCGACATGACGCTGGAGTCCAGTGCGTTGTCAGCGCCGGGTGACAGTCATCTGCGCCTCGCTGGCCAGTTGCGTGGCTATGGTGTGACGGGCGGCGGCAGCCTGTTGATTCAGGCCGGCAACGTGCTGATCGGCCAGACCGACAAAGACCTCGCCGACAATACCTTGCAGCTGCAAGCGGATCTGTTCGACAAGGGCTTTTCAGCCTACAACCTGATCGGGCTCAACCGCCTGGACGTTGCGGACAACACCCTGATCGACGTGCTGATGCCGGTTTACCGGTTTGCTGACGCGGCAGCCAGTCAGGCCAGCGGTGTCGCCCCGCAACAGGCGCTGGAGCTGTGGACGCCGACGCTCTATCAGGACAATCCGGCCAAGGCGCAACTGACGCAACGCGCGGGTGCCAGCCTGAGCTTGCAGGCCGGTTCCAGCGAGGTGGCGTTGAGCGATCCTGCGCGTAATGCGTTGACCCTTGGCCAGGGCTCGCGCATCAGTGTCGACCCGGGGCAAAGCATCAACGTGCGCGGCGCCGGACAGATTACTGTCGACGGTGAGTTGAATGCCTGGGGCGGCATCATCGACATTCGCCAGCAGCAGTTCGGCTCGATGAATGTCGCCGAGGCCTCGCAAGTCGCCGACAAAAATGCCCACAACCGCTCGATCTGGATCGGCGACCACGCCGTGCTCGATGTCGCCGGGCGCGCTGCCACGAGCGTGGATGCGCTGGGCCGGGTATATGGGCTGGTGGGCAAGGGCGGCAGCATCATCATTGGCGGTGAAACCGACGCGAAGAAGGCCACCGCCACGGCGGCCGATGCCTATGTCGTCGTGCGCAATGGCGCGCGGCTTGACGCTTCCGGTGCGCAGGCGCTGCTGGATATCGCCGGGCAGGGGCCGACGGCGGTCGCTACGGACGGCGGGCGAATTTCCTTGAGTTCCTATAACGGCCTGTTCATCGACGGCGACCTGCGCGCGGCGGCCGGTGGCGTCGGCGCGGCGGGTGGGCGCCTGGAGATCGCTCTGGAGACGCCGAGTTATCTGCGCAGTGATGCCAGCAATGAGGTGCGCGTGCCGCGCGAAATCATCATCAGCCAGCAAACCGCTGACGCCCTGTTGCCGGCCGATGTGCAACCGGGTGAAGCGGCGCCCGCGTTGCAATACGGGCGTGCCCGCCTGAGTGCCGACCAGTTGATGGCTGGCGGGTTCGATAATCTGAGTGTGCTGAGCAACGGCCTGCTGTCGTTCGACGGTGACGTCAATCTGCACATGCAGCAAAGCCTGAGCCTGTATGCCGGCGCGATTTCGCTGGCCGAAGGCGCGCAAGACAATGCGCGTATCGACCTGTCTGCGCCCTACCTGCGCCTGTCGGGGACGGGCAAGTATTTCGAGGCGCCGGGCAACCTTCGGCCACGGGTGATGAACACGCCGACAACGCGTATATCGATGGGGCAATTCAATGCCAGTGCGGATCAACTGGACCTGAGCAACAGCCTGTCGTTCGGTACCGCGGGCAATATTGTCCAGCTCACGGGTGCGGATTTGCAGGTGACGCGTCGTGGCTTTGATCAGGTCTCCCTGCACAGCCGTGGTGACCTGCGCTTTCTGGCGCCGACCGGTTATGTCGAGAAAACCGAACTGTGGACACCGGGCGACCTCAACCTGCGTGCCGCGCAGATCTATCCTGCCAGCGATGTCACCGCTGAGGTGCGGGTGGGCTACCAAAGCGTGATCCCCGGTGCCGATCCGGCTCGCACCTTGCGCATCAGCAGCAGCGGGGCCGCACCGGCCGCGTTGCCGTATTCGGTGTTTGGCAACCTGACACTGGCGGCCGGGCGCATTGAACAAGGCGGGGTGATCCGCGCACCGCTGGGCATGATCAGCCTTGGCGGTGAGACGGTGGTCAATACCCGCGAGCTGCATTTGCTGCCAGGCAGCGTGACTTCGGTCAGCGCCGCGGGGTTGCTCATGCCATATGGCGGAACCACCGACGGCATCGACTATCGCTACGCTGGCAAATCCGTTCAGCTCAAGGGCATCAGTGCGGATACCGCCGGCGTGACGCTGACCTCGCGCTACGTCGATGTGCAGGGCGGCGCGCTGATCGATCTGTCCGGTGGCGGTGATCTGCGCGGCGCCGGGTTTGTCTCCGGGCGCGGCGGTTCCACCGATGCCCGCTACAACCCGCTGGTGCGCAACGCCAATGACGGCACCTTCAGCCTGCCCGGCCTTGCCAGCAATCCGGTGTACGCCATCGTGCCGGGCAATCAGAGTGCCTACGCGCCGATGCTCGCCGAGGCCGGGGCGGTCGATCCGCGCATCGGCCAGCAGATTACCCTCGGTGCCGGCGTGCCGGGTCTGGCGGCGGGCACCTACACGTTGCTGCCCTCGACCTTTGCCTTGCTGCCCGGGGCGTTCCGGGTCGAAGTCAATGGTCAGGCCACAGCAGGCGTCAGCAACGACGCGTTGCAGATGCGCAATGGTTCGTGGACCCGTTCGGGGCAGATGTCGATTGCCAACACCGGGCTGCGTAACAGCCTGCCCAGCCAGGTCATTCTGACGTCTGCGGATGTCCTGCGCCGTTATTCGCAGTACAACGAGACCGGTTTCAGTCAATTCATCCAGAGTGACGCGACACGGCGTGGCGTGCCCCGGGCCTTGGCCCCGATGGATGGCAAATCGCTGAATCTGTATTTGATGTCAGGCGCCGAGCAGGACGTTGCCCTGGATTTCAACGGCCGTGCGTTATTCGCCCCGGCTGCCGGCGGGGTGGTCGGAACCGCCACGGTACGCGGGGCAATGGACTTTGAAATTCTCGGCGCCGGGCATTCGCGCACCGACGGTTTCACTGGCGTGTCGCTGTATGCCGACAGCCTCAACGGTTTGAATGCCGGGCGCCTGACCCTCGGCGCGCAACCGCTGATCGATTACAGCGGCGCGGGCAATATCATTTCGTTCACTGGCTACACGACGTCGATTACCCTGCGCGAGGGGGCGATGTTGTCGGCGCCCGAGGTGCTGTTGCGCACCGCCCGCAGCGATGGTGGCATGACCCTCGAAGCCGGTTCGGGGATCAACACCCTGGGCCGTGGCAACGCGCCGTACGACTCCAGCAGTGGTTTCATCTACCAGCCGGGGGCGGCCGCGCTGCTGATGGTGTCGAACGGTTGGACCAACGTCCTGGCGCCAGCGGTAGCGGACGGTACTTCCGGTGCGGGCGACATTCGCATTGGCAAGTGCCCGATGACCGTCTGCACCAACCCGACGCTGCTCTATTCCAACGGCAGCATTACCGCCGCCACCGACAAGCAGTTTGAACTCGATGAGTCGGTACGCTTCGGCACCCGCCATCTGGCCCTGGCTGTCGGCGCCGTCAACGCTGGCAGCGCCGAAGCCTTGAGCGCTGCCGGCAACCGCGTGCCGACCGGTCTGACGCTGAACCAGAGTGTGCTCGATCGCTTGTTGCGCGGCGATACGCAGTTGGGTGCGCCCGCGCTGGAAACCTTGAGCCTGACCAGCCGCGATGCGTTCAACTTTTACGGCAACGTCAGCCTCGATACGCTGGACGCGCAGACGGGCGTGAGTAAATTGCAGAACCTGATATTCACCACGCCAGCCATTTACGGCTTGGGTGAAAGCGCTGACGTGGCGTCCATTCGCACCGCCAATCTGATCTGGAACGGCGCCAGCCAGGATCCCGGCGCCGTCATCACTGGCGGCGCCGGCACGGGCCGCGGCACCCTCGATATTCAGGCGCAGCGCATCGAATTCGGTTACGGCCCCAATCCGCAGGCCAGCGGTCTGGAGCAGAACAATCGGCTGGCGCTGGGTTTTGCCAATGTCAACCTCAGCGCCAGTGAGCGCATCACCGCCAATCACAAGGGCAGCCTGGCGGTGTACCAGGAACAGGGCGCTTACGATCCGGTCAAGGGCTATGTCTACAGCGGCGGCAATCTCAACCTGCGCACGCCGCTGCTGACGGGCGAGGCCGCTTCGATAAACCTGCTCAAGGCCGGCAACAACCTGACGCTCACCGGCGCCGGCAAGCCAGCGGCCGCCAATGCCTTGGGCGCGGAACTGACGCTCGATGCCCGCAGCATCGCGCTGGACAGCCGCATCACCCTGGCCAGCGGCAAACTGCTGGTGAAATCCGAGGGCGATCTGACCCTCGCCGATGGCGCGTCTGTGGACATGGCCGGCCGCACTTTGCCGTTCAATGATGTCAGCAAGTACAGCTGGGGCGGCGATGTGGCGCTGTACAGCAGCCACGGCAATATTCGTCAGGCCGCCGGTTCGCGCATCGACCTCTCGGCGCAGAACAATCAGGCCGGCACCCTCAGTGCCGTCGCGCTGGCCAGCGATGCGGGCATGGTTGATCTGCAAGGCCAGATACTCGGAACCAGCAGCGGCCATTACGATGCCGGCGGCACGTGGGTGCCGTACAAATCCGCAGGCGTGGACATCCGCGCCCAGCACCTGAACGGTGATGCCAGTCAGCAGTTTGCCGCCCTCAACCAGCGCTTGAATGCCGGTCAGGTCTTCGGCAGTCGCAGCTTGCAACTCAAGCAGGGTGATCTGCTGATTGGCGACGGACTCAAGGCTGGTGAAGTGAACGTCTCGGTGGACAACGGCAGCCTGACCGTCGCGGGTTTGATCGATGCCAGCGGCGAGCGGGTCGGCAACATTCGCCTGTCGGCGCAAAACGGCCTGACCCTGGCCGGCAACGCCGTGCTCGACGCCCATGGTCGTGTGCTGCGGGTCGATAGCTACGGCAAGATCATCGACGCGCCGAACCGGGCGACGGTTGAGCTCAATTCTGCTGCGGGTCTGTTGACCCTTGGCGCCGGTGCGCGGATCGATCTGCGTCATGGCACCGATGCCGTGCGCGGCACCTTGCCCGGGCAGTCCGACGGGCTGTTGCGCGGCACGCTGGAGTTGAACGCGCCGCGCCTCGGTGCCGATGACATCGCCATTGATGCCAGCGGTGCGCTGAGCATTCAGGGCGCGCGATCGATTGGCCTTAATGCCACGCGGCGTTATACCGATGCCACCGACGGCGTCGACCCGGCGGCCAGCGGACGGCCGTATCAGGTGATCGATCAGGCCTACTTCGACCGCATCCATGCTGACAGCAGTGCGTTCATCGACGCGGCGCTGGCCAACCGCAACCTGCTGCAGAACAAGCTGGCGGGGCTGAACAATGCCACCTACGCCGATGCGTTCCATTTACGGCCGGGCGTGGAAATCGCCAGCAAAACCGCCGACGGCGATCTGGTGGTGCAGGGCGATGTGGACTTGTCCGGCTACCGCTATGCCAGCCTCAATCCGCATACGCAGAAAACCGCTGTGTACGGTTCGGGCGAGGCGGGCAGTCTGGTGATGCGAGCCGGCGGCAACCTCGATATTCATGGCAGCCTCAACGACGGCTTCGCGCCGCCGCCGGAAACCGTCGACGATGCCGGCTGGAAACTCTTGCCGGGCATCCAGCCGTTTGGTGGCGACCTGATCGTGCCGACGGCGGGCGTGACCCTGGCCGAAGGCACGCTGTTCCCGGCCGGTGTCACGTTGAACTACGACGTGCCGCTGCAAGCGGCGACGCTGCCCGCCGGGACCCTGTTGCCCACCGAGGCGACCCTGGCCGGACCGTATACCTTGGGCGCAGGCACAGTGCTGGCCGCTGCGGTACACGATGCGACGGGCCAGTTGTTGTACGCCGCCGGTACGTTGCTTGCCGACAGCGTGACCTTGCCGGCGGGCAGTCGCCTTGGCGCGGGCATCCGCTTGAACAACGTGACGGCGATCGGCGCCGTGCGCTGGCCCAAAGGCGTGCCGTTGCCAGGCAACGTCGAGGCGGGCACCAACGCGATCAAGGGCGTGCGCCTGAGCGGTTCGCTTGCTCTGTTGCGTGGCTCGCTGATCCCGTCGATGACTGATGTCGTGTTGGCCGACGGCACCGCGTTCATTGAGTTGCGACCGTTGAGCGGCACGCAACAGGGGCGCAACTGGGCAGTCGCAAGCATGTTGCCGGCCGGCAGTGCGTCGTGGTCGATGCGCGTGGTGGCGGGTGCGGATCTGAGTGCGGCGGACAGCCGCGCGATCAAGCCGCTTTCCAGCGATGGGCACTTGCGTCTGGCCGACACCCACTACGGCTTGAAGGTGACGGAAAAACCGCCGACGCTGGTCTGGGGCGACGGCAACCTGGGTGGTTTTACTCCCGGTGAGCCAGTGCCTGACGACCTGAAAGACTGGTGTGACTGGGCGCCGAACTCTTGCGTGCCGGCGCCGCGTTGGGCGTGGGCGCCGGACAACTGGCTGGGCATGCCTGCCGGCTCCCCGATGAGCGACGATGACGTGGCGGCCTGGTGCGGTGCGTTCCCGGAACTGTGCGTGGAAAACAAACCGGGCATCACCGTCAAAACCCGCACGCAAATGTTCAGCGTGTTGCGCACCGGCACCGGCGATCTGGACGTGCTCGCCGCGGGCGATCTGAGCATGGATTCACCGTTCGGCGTGTACACCGCCGGCACGCAGTCGCAGGACGTCGATCCGCTGTACAACCAGCCGCGCGGACGCCTGTCGGATAACGGCTCGGTGCTGGGCAGTGGCGGCAGCGATTACGAAAAATGGGTCAGTGGCAATGACAGCCTGTATCAGGCCTGGTACCCGCAAATGGGTGGCAACCTGACGATCAATGCCGGCGGTTCGATTTCCGGCGATGTGCTGGGTCGCCGCGGGTACTCGCAAAACATGGATACCCCGGAACAGGTGCCGAGTGTGGCCGTGGGCAATTGGCTCTGGCGTCAGGGCACCGGCAGCAGCGATGTGCCGACGGCGTGGTGGATCAACTTCGGCAGCTACGCGACTCAGCCGTTGCCGGATCAAAGCGTCGACACTGGCCCCTTCCTGGTGGGGTTCACCGGTTTCGGGACGTTGGGTGGCGGCAACATCAGCCTGCGCGCCGGTGCTGACGCCGGCATGCTCAAGGCCATGGGCGGCAGCGGCAACAGCAACCTTTATCCTCGTGGGCAGGGCTTGATCGTGGCAGTCGGCAGCACCGGACGTGTGGGCAGCGACGGTACTCTGCAATTGACCGGCGGCGGTGACATGGACATCCGTGTCGGTGGCTCGGTCAACCCGTCGCTGCAGGCCCGGGCGGGACAAAATGGCGTCGGTGTTGCGCAACATGATCTGCAAGGTGCGTTGATCAACCTGCGCGGTGCCGCACAACTGACCGGGGGCGCGCTGGGTGGTATCAATCTTCAGTATGGCGCTGCCGCTCCCGTTCAGGACGTTCGTGAAGTCCGCCCGTACGATCCGTTTACGGCCACGCTGGGCAGCGCTTCCGGCGGCCTGGTGTTGATCCCGGGCGACTCGGCCATGAGCCTGAATACCCGTGGCGATCTGGTACTGGGTGGGGCGGCGGACCCGGGCCGGGTACGCTTGCAGAACTCTACGCCGTTTACCACCGATGACGGCGTCGTACACGACGGCGGCGGCTTGAGCGGCTTCTCGTTGTGGACCGATCACACCGCGATCGACCTGTTTTCAGCGGGCGGCAATCTGACGCCGAGCACCCAACTGGGCGAAACCATCGGGCAAGGTCCCGTGACTGCGCGTAATACCTCGCCGACCGACGGGCGCTTTGTCTATCCGTCGATCTTGCGCGCAGTGGCTGCGCAAGGCTCGATCTATGCCGGGCCGTCAGCGGTGTACAGCCAAGGCAGCGGCGTAGTGCCGGCAACGAGTTATTCATTGCTGCTGGCGCCGTCGAATGCAGGGCAACTGGAGTTGCTGGCGCAGGATTCGATCTATGCCGGCGGCTATGCGATCAACCAGTCGGGCGCCAGTCCACTGGCCATCGCCACGCCGTTCGCTCCCGCATTCAATGGCTACGGCAGCAGTACGTCGGCGACGCCAATCATGACGAATCTGAACAGTGACGGTGTTTCAGCGGACAAGAATGTGCGCTATCCGCTGTTTGCCTTTGGGCCCAACAGTTACTCGGGGTTGAGTGATGTGCAGGCACCGGCACGTTTCTATGCCCTGACCGGGGATCTGGTGGGCGTGCGCAGCGGTGAAACGCTGACGTTCAACCTGTCCAGACGCACCTGGTACGAAGCGGCGGCCCCGGTGTCGATGCTGGCCGGGCGCGACATCGTTGCGTCCGGTACATTCCTCGGCCAGCCAACGATCGTGCCCAACGCCGAAATGGGCTCGCCGAGTAGCGAAAGCATTGCGTCGACCGGCAACCTGTTCGTGCATAACGATCCGCGAGATATTTCGCGGGTATCCGCGGGCCGCGACATTCTCTACAGCAGCTTCGACATCGCCGGTCCCGGCGTTCTCGACATCAATGCCGGGCGCAATATCCTGATGGAGGACCGCGCCAGTATTACCAGCATCGGGCCGGTAGTGGCGGGTGACAACCGCCCTGGTGCCAGCGTGGTCATGCAGGCGGGTGTGGGCGCGCAAGGGCCTGATTACTCACGCTTTATAGCGCATTATCTGAATCGCCAGAACCTCGCCAACCCTGACCAGTCGCTGAGTGCGCAACCGGGCAAAGTGGTCAGGACCTACTTCGACGAACTGCAGAGCTGGCTGACCCTCGGCTATGGATTTAACGGCAGTGACGAACAGGCCCAAGCGTTCTACGCCGCGCTGCCGAGCGCCGAGCAGGCGATCTTCGCGCGGCAGGTGTACTTCGCCGAGCTGCGCGCCGGCGGCCTGGAGTACAACGATGTCGATGGCCCGCGTAAAGGCAGTTATCTACGCGGTCGCAACGCCATTGCCGCGCTGTTCCCGACCACTGATGTGGCGGGCAATCCGATCCGTTACGACGGCGACATCACGCTGTACGGCGGAGCAGGGGTCAAGACCCTGTTCGGCGGCGACATCCAGATGCTCACCCCGGGCGGCGGTCAGGTGTTCGGTATCGAAGGCGCGGCGCCACCGTCCACCGCAGGGATCATCACTCAGGGTTCGGGCAACATTCAGCTCTATTCGCAGGGCAGCATTTTGCTCGGCCAGAGCCGGATCATGACCACGTTCGGCGGCTCGATTCTCGGCTGGTCGGCCGAGGGCGATATCAACGCCGGTCGCGGCTCGAAAACCACCGTGGTCTACACCCCGCCGAAACGCGTTTACGACACTTGGGGCAACGTGACCCTGTCGCCGTCGGTGCCGAGCACCGGCGCGGGTATCGCCACGCTCAACCCGATCGCCGAAGTGGCGCCGGGCGACATCGACCTGATCGCGCCGCTGGGCACCATCGATGCGGGCGAGGCGGGGATTCGCGTTTCGGGCAACGTCAACATCGCCGCGCTGACGGTGGTCAACGCCGCCAACATTTCGGTTCAGGGCAAGGCGACGGGTGTGCCGGTGGTGTCGGCGGTGAATACCGGGGCGATTACATCGGCGAGTTCCGCAGCATCGTCGGCCACTCAAGCGGCGGAGGACGTCGCCCGTCAGCAGCAGGCAGCTTCGCGACAGAATCAGGCGTCGGTGTTCACCGTGCAGGTGTTGAGCTTCGGCAACGAACAGCTTGCGCCGTCCCGCGATGGTGCCAGCCGTGCACCGGCACCGGGTTACAACCCGAACAGCCCGGTGCAGGTGTTGGGCGCCGGGGCGCTGGATGATCAGGCGAAACAGCAGTTGACCGAAGAGGAGCGTGGGCAACTGACGCTGTAAAAGACTCTCGTGTAGTACGTTTGGGCGGCCGGTGGGTCGCCCTTTTTTTATGTCGATGAAGTTGAAGGGTATTTTTGCCGGGGGTGAAGCACCCCCAGTATTCTGATGCGCCCATTCACTCGATAGACCAGCAGATAATTCGGATGAATCACCATCTCACGAGTACCAGGCACTCGGCCAGGTCGGTAACCGTAAGGTATTGATGAAAGCCGTTGTGCTGCCGCACCAACCTTGTGTCTTAGCGAAATTGAAGCGTTGGTGTTGTGTTACTCGATGTATTTGAAGATGTCAGCCAGTTGACGCGAGGACTTGCTGCTCCATTCAAGCAGCAGAGCGGCGCTTCCTGCGCATCTCTTCCAGCATCTGGTCGAGCATCGCCATAGCCTCATCATGGGGAATACCAGGACTAGGATCATCGAGTGCATGCTGTACCTCTGCACGAAACCAGCGATCGTAGCTCTCTGCCTCTTCTTCGGATTCGAAGTCAGAGTAAAACGGGGAAAGTAATATGCTCATAGTGATCTCCGTGATCAATCTCGGCAGTTTAAGGGGGGACATGGCCCATTGTCGTCACTGGCTGACGATGCACCCCATGAGCCCTTGAGCAACCATGGGATAACGGAGCCCAGTATCTGCAAGCGCATCCTTTAAATCTGCCAGACGTTTCCCCCTGTTGTCCGGTAATCTCGACCGCCGCTGTAGGCGTATTCCACCCATGCGTTTTTCAGGTTTTCAGGCTACAAATCCAGGTGCGTTTTCCTACAAATGCACTCAGAACGCATAGGGGATGCTGACTTTCGCCCAAAGCATTTCACCTTCGGGCCGGTTCTCCACATCAAATTCCTTGGCCCATCGAATCTCCGCGCTGGCGTACTTGAGAAAGGTGAAGTGCAGCGCCGGGCCAATCGCAAAGACCTTGCCGCGTACGCCGTCATCAACGTCCTGCCCGGCAAACTGCACGGTGTGGCCGAACTGTTTGTCGTCGGTGGTTTGCTTGAGGAAGTAGCCGTTGACGCCGAGCATCAAGTCGTCGGTGATCTTGTAGCTGGCCGAGTAATCGAAGTGGAAGATCTGCCCCGATTTGTAGTCGGTGTCTTTGTTTTTCTCGTTGAAGCTGTAAGTGGTCTTCATCGAGACTTCGGTGCGTTCAGTCGGCAGCCAGGTGAATGAGAACAGCGGCTTGTAGGTGTAGAAATTGTTGCTGGTGTTGGCCAGTCGATCGACGCTGTATTCGCCGGTGGGCACGGTGATCTCCACGGCGGCGCCGAGGGTCAGGTTCTTGCCCATGTCCCACAGAATGATCGGCGCGATAGTGGTATCGCCCATGCCTTCGCGGGTGTCGCTCAAACCGAACACCGAGACTTCCTGCTTCAACCACGGCTGGGCGATGTAACCGGCCAGGCGCCCGCCTAATACGCGCACAGGGCTTAGATAATCGAGGCGCGGAATCACTGCAGTGGATTCGATCTCGACGTTCGGTACCTTGCCGCCCAGCGAACTGATATTGAGTTTTCGCGCCTTGTAATGGTTGTAGTAGAGATTGAACGCGACCATGTTCTCCGGGAGGCTGTCGACTTCCAGCGGCAGCATGAAGAAGCCGTCCGTGCCAGTGCCGATGTTGTCGACCCCGGCTTCGGTGGCTAGGGCGGGCAACGTCAGCGGGCAACCCGCGATGAAAAGGGCGAGCGGCAAGAAGGATGTTGCACGGTTCTGGCTCATGACTGTCCTCATTATTATTGTGATTGGGACCTGGTACCGGTCGCTCGGAGCGCCGGTACGCTAGAAATAAGCGTTTGGCGTACGTTGGGGCAGGGTATTGGCGGACAATGAGGGGGGCATCTGCGGACAGTCCGTAAACCTTGTGCTAACTTCCATCGACACAACCGGTTACAAAAATAACAATCAAGCGTGATCCGGAATGTCAGCCCCCATGAACGTAAAAGTCCAAGACCCGACCTTCGAACTGGCGCTGGTCTCGCCGTTCCTCCTGCAAACCCTCGCCGAAGTCGTGCAGAGCAGGGGCATCGATTCCCAGAGCCTGTGCCGTGGGCTGGGTTTTACCCTTGAAGACCTGCAGGATCCGGCGCAGCGGATTTCCTATCGCCAAGCCGTAGCGATGATTCAGCGCGCACTTAAAGTGCTGCCTAATCAGGGCTTGGGCCTGTGGGTCGGGGCGCAGAACGTGCTCGGCACTTTGGGCCTGCTCGGGCATGTGCTGTCGCTGTGCAAGACCTTGCGTGATGCTTTTGCGTTGGGCATTCGGCATCAGCACACCTCGGGCGGCATCGTGGTGTCGAGCGTCGATGTGGTCGGTGGCCAGGTGCATCTCGATGCTGAATGCCGCTTGCCGTTCGCTGATGTGCAGGTGTTCGCAGTCGAGGAGTTTTTCGCCAGTCTGCTGGTGTACGGCCGCGCGCTGGCAGGGGCTGAGTTCAAGGCGATTGCCGTGGAGTTCGTGCACGCCGCGCCGGATTATCTGAGCGAATACCACCGCCTGCTGGGGCCGGATGTGCGCTTCGGTTGCCTGCACAATCGCATGCTGATCGATGGGCAATGGCTGGATGTGAATCTGCCCAATCATCATTCGCTGGCGTTGCGTCAGGCGGTGGCATTGCTGGAGCTGGAAGCGGCGCAGGTGCATCAGAAGCTTGATCTGATTCAGGCTGTGGAACGGGCGATTGCGCGGGATCTGAGTAGTGGCAGTCACATTGAAAAGATTGCTGGTGATTTGAATATGAGCAGCCGCACCTTGCGCCGGCGGTTGACTGAGCATGCGCTGACGTTCGAGGCTTTGCTGGAGCAGGTGCGGCAGGCGCGGACCCTGAGTTTGCTGGCCAATCCTGATATGCCGATCGAGCGGATTACCGAAGAGGTGGGCTACAGCGATGTGCGCAGTTTTCGCCGAGCGTTCAAGCGTTGGACGGGGCTGAGCCCTAGCGCCTGGCGTAATGACGCCAACCCTCACCCCAGCCCTCTCCCGGAGGGAGAGGGGGCCGACCGCGGTGTCTTGAGTCATGCATCGACCTGAAAGATCTGTGTCGATTAT
>NZ_AKJR01000031.1:0-20333 GCF_000282235.1 Pseudomonas sp. GM24
TGAGCCTGCTCGCGATAGCGGTGTATCAGTTACTCATGATTAAACTGACACACCGCTATCGCGAGCAGGCTCACTCCTACAGTAGATCGTTGTTGGGTTCAGGATTGCGGGACGCCGTTTTCCCACGCCGACCAGTTTTTCAGTATGTCCTGCACCAGAGGATTCCCCGCGCGATAGAGGTTTTCCAGCGCCGGCACGAAGCCGCCCTGATCGGCGTATTTGAGCAGGTTATCCACTTCACTGCCGCCCGGCTCCGGGCGGTCAAAGTCGGAGCCTGCACGCACCACGGCGAGGCGTTGGACATCGACCAGACCTTCACGACCGGCACGCAGCAAGGCCTCGTAGGTCGAGTTGTCTTCCTGCTGCGTCGTGCAGTATTCGCCCTTGTTGTCGGTGAGCAACTTGGTCCAGACCTCGGCCCGCTCGCTCAGGCGCGTTCCGGAAAACCAGGTGTTGCCGGCCAGTGTGTCGCAGCGCGTCACCACCGGCGGCTGATTGGCCGGGGCCGACGGATATTTCAGACGCCACGCGGCGGACTCTTTGCTTTCGCTCAGTTCGACCTTGTGGCTCAGGGCGAAGGCCTTGGCCTGCAGCTTCGGGTTGAGTTCAAAGACTTCGGTCTTGTAATCCAGCGGCGGTTTTTCGTTCGGCCCTTTGGTGTTGATGCCCAGATAGCCGGTCGGCCAGGTCGACGGCGCATCACGCGAATCGATCTCCCACTGCGTGCCGAATTCCACCAGATAGTGCGCCCATGCAGCGGTGCCGATGGTCCCGTGTTTCGGGCTGATGCCGGCAATGCCGGCGATCAGGAAGTAGCTTTTGCGCAGGTCGAATTTCGGCGACAGCGCCAACGCCAATGTCGAGGCGGCCGCATTGGTCTGGCCCATGCCGGTGGTCAACAGGCACACCTGCTGCGTGTTGCAGCGAATGCTCGGGTACTCGGCGGACAGGCCCGGCACGCGGACTTCCTGCTTCAGTTCAAGGCGATCAATCCAGTGCTGCGCCTCAGGGGCGAACATGGTGATCAACACGACTTTCGGTTGCATCGGGGCCTCGGCCGCCCACGCGGTGGAGGAGAGCAGGGCCGCACCGGCCAGGGTCAAACGCATCATTGCTTGCATGGAAAACTCCTTGATTCAGAACTGATAACCGACGCCGGCGTAGTAACCCCAGCCGTTGGAACGCGCGCGGAAATTGCCATCGCCAAAATTCAGCTCGCTGCCGTCTTCCCAGTTGCCGCCGTTGTGGAAATAACGGCCGACCAGGGTGAAGCGCAAGTGCGTGAACGAGTAGAGCAGGACGTTGGTCGCCACCGTCGCATTGGCGGTGCGCGCCGGGTTGTCCTTGTGGATGTCCGAGCCGAAATCGAAGTTGGTGAAGCCGATGTAGGTCAATGAGGCGCCGTTGCTGAATTTATCGATCGGCACGATGTACTTGAGCTGTGCGCGGTAGCCGTCCCAGGAATATTCGTTGCTGGCACCGTAATTTTCCCACTGATAGCGACCGTACAGATTGGCCGACAGGTTGACCCGCGAGTGCGTATCGATGTCGGTGCCGAAACCGCTGTACAGCGTGTTGGCGCGGTTCTCTTTGCGGCTGCCGTGGTCGTAGATCCAGTCGAACGCCACATACCATTCCTTGAACGGACCGATGGCCAGGCTGCGGCCAGCGAGGTAGTCGATGGAGATGCGCGGTTCGTGCTCCATGAACACCGGCGAGCCGTGATCCCACACGCCTTTGTCGTGGCTGTTGCCGATGTTGAAGATCTTCGGAATGTCGATGTAGCCGTACAGTTCGAACGGACCTTTGCGGCCGAAGTACTCGTATTCCAGATAGATATCGTCGGCCGGTTGCGGGCCGAAGCTGATGTCCTTGCTGCCGATCAGCATCAGGTCCTGGTTGTACCAGTCCGAGAGGTAGGCGCCTTTTTTCGGCGGGCTGGCTTCGGGGCTGAGGGCTTCGCCCTGGGCGGATTCTTCTTTGGCTGCCGGTTGCGCCAGAGCGCTGTGGCTGAGAAGTCCGGTAACGCCGGTCAGTAGCAAGGAAACAGCAAGCGTGCACGAGAAAGGTGCGCGAAAAGGGCATGCAATGGCCATTCAAAGTCCTTTTTTGCGGATCGAGGCCCGTGTTCCGTGGGCTTGTACGGTTTTGTTACGAAAACGTTGGGATTGACGTTACGCAAACGTTTGCACAAGGCGTACCAGTTTTCTCAATGCCATGAAATATCGAAGAATTCGCAAATTTAACTGACGGACTGATCAGGTATAACTGATCACCGTAAACCCCTGTAGGCCTTCGCCTGCTCGCGATGGCGGTGTGTCAGAAAAGTATCCGTAAACTGACACACCGCCATCGCGAGCAGGCGAAGGCCTACAGGTTCTGCGACAGGTTGAAGGCCCACGAATACGGGCTGAAACGCTTATTCCAGACCCCTCTAGTATTAAAGTATTAACACCATTTAATCCGTGCCCCATTGCCGGGCGTCTACTAGCTTTGTCCCCAATCAACGGTTTTGTGATGACCGTCGAAGTCTTGATTCGCGTGTGGAATAAGCACGGCTCTTCGCGCGCTCAAGGAAGAATTTGGCCACGACAAGGAGTAGCCCGTGGAAGCAAGGTTTGGTGTCGCCCTCGTTTCGCGCTTTTCCCCTCTTTCCCTTGCTGTGCATCTGAGTGTCGCCGGGCTGTTGTTCGGCGGCGTCAGCGCTCCTGCGTTGGCCACGTGCTCCACGGCGGGTTCAACGGTGACCTGCACCGGCGTGCCGAGCCTGCCGCTGTTTCTCAACAACTTCTCCAGCGCCACCAGTGGTTTGACGGTCAACGTCAACAGCGGGGCGCAGATGAATGCGACCCTCGGCGGCCATGTGATGGACCTGACCGGGGTGAACATTTCCCTGAACAACTCCGGCACGCTCGACCCGGCACTGCTCGGCCTGGTCTCGGTGCTGAGCGGCGGCGCGTTCATTGGCACTGGCGCTACGAGTACGGTCAGCGTGCTCAACAACGCCAGCGGGATCATCCGTGGTACGGGCATGCTGCTCGGGCTCAACCTGACCAGCATCGACGGCCTCGGCATTGCGGTGAACAACGCTGCTGCCGGCACCACCAGCATCACCAACAACGGCACCATCACCTCGACCGGTTTGTCGATCGGCGGCATCACCCTCGCCGACACCCCGGTGGTCGGCGTCTACGGCGGCTCGCAGGTCAACATGACCAACAGCAGCACCGGTGTGATCAACGGCCGGATCGCGTTCGAAACATCGGCGGCCGGCAATACCTTCACCAACGCCGGTGCGATTACCGGCGGCGTGTCGATGGGCGCGGCCAGCACCAACACCTTCACCGCGGTGACCGGTTCCAGCGTCAACGTCGGTGACGGTGTACAGATCAGCGTCGGCCTCGGCGGGTTGATCGGCATCAATCTGACCTTCGCTCCGACCGGCACGGTCGATGGTGGCGCGGGCGGCACCAACAGCCTGATCCTGCAAAACCCGATCGGCGTCGGCGGCGGCACCACGGGTGTCGGCACCGCATCGAGCGCGACCTACGTCAACTTCAACAACCTGACCCTCAACAGCGGCACCTGGACCTTGCAGGGGCCATTGGTCAGCGGCGCGACCACGCTTAACGGTGGTGTCGCCCAGTTCAACAACAACGCCACGTTCGGCAGCGGCGTGATCACCTCCAACGGCGGGATACTCCAGGCCAGCAATGCCGGGTTGAACGTCAGTAACCTGATTTCCCTCGGCGCGGGCGGCGTGACAGTGCAAGGTACCAACGCCACCACCCTGAGCGGCGTCATTTCCGGCAGCGGCGGCCTGACCAAAGTCGGTTCCGGGCAACTGAGCCTCAGCGCCGCCAACACCTACCTGGGCAACACCACGCTCAACGGCGGCACCGTGCAGTTGGGCAACAACCTGGCGCTGAGCACCGGCACCCTCAACGTCACTGGCGCGACAACGTTGAGCGCCCCGGGCACGATCAGCCTGAACAACGCCATCAGCCTCGGCGGCACCTTGACCGCCGGCGGCACTGGCGCGCTGACCCTCGGCGGTTTGATCAGCGGCAGCAGCGGCCTGACCAAAACCGGCAGCGGCAGCCTGACTGTCAGTGGCGCCAACAGCGGGTTCACCGGCACCACCACCCTGAGCGCCGGCACCCTGCTGGTGACCAACAACAACTCGCTGGGTAGTGGCGCGCTGAATACCGCCGCCGGCACCAGTCTGGACAGCACCACCAACGTTACCCTGGCCAACAACATCGGCATGACCGGTGCGCTCAACGTGCTCGGCAGCAATGCCCTGACACTCGGCGGCGTGTTGTCCGGCACTGGTGGGATTACCAAATCCGGCAGCGCCAGCCTGACCTTGAGCGGCAACAACACCAACAGCGGTAACACGCTGCTCAATGCCGGCAGCCTGTTCGTTGGCAGCAACACCGCGCTGGGTACGGGCGTGTTGAACGCGGCGGCCGGTACCACACTGGATGCGACCACGGCGGTGACTCTCGCCAACGCCGTCGCGCTGGCGGCCGATCTGACCATCGGCGGCACGCAGGCGCTGGGTTTGAGCGGCGTCATCAGCGGTGCCGGTAATCTGATCAAGAACGGCACCGCCAACCTCAGCCTCAGCGGCAACAACACCTTTTCCGGCGGTACCGCGCTGAATGCCGGCACGCTGATTGTCGGCTCCAACACCGCGCTGGGCACGGGTGCCTTGACCACGGCGGCGGGCACCACCCTCGATGCCAGCACTGCCGTTGCGCTAACCAACGCAGTCTCACTCGGCGGCAACCTGACTGTCGGCGGCAGTGCCAACCTGACCTTGGGCGGGATTGTCAGCGGCAGCGGCGGGCTGACCAAAAACGGCGCGGCCAACCTGATTCTCAACGGCGCCAACACCTTCCTCGGTGCCGTCGCGTTGAACGCGGGTACGATCACGGCGGGCGCCAACGCGGCGCTGGGCAGTGGCAACATCACCGTCGGCGGCGTGGCCGCCCTCGACAGCAATGCGACGGTGACCCTGAACAATGCCATCATTCTCAACAACAGCCTGGGCATTGGCGGCAGCAACGCGCTGACCCTCGGCGGCGTGATCAGCGGCACCAGCCAACTGGTGAAAAACGGCGCCGCCAATCTCACGCTCAATGGCACCAATACCTACAGCGGCGGCACCACGCTGAATGCCGGCAGCTTGACGGTCGGCAACGGCGCGGCACTGGGCACTGGCGCCTTGTCGGTGGAAGGCGCGGGCACCCTCAACAGCAGTTCGGCCGTGACCCTCAACAACAACGTCATTCTCAACGCCAACCTCACCGCCGGCGGCGCCAATGCGCTGACCCTTGGCGGGGTGATCAGTGGCGGTAACGGTCTGATCAAAACCGGCGCTTCGAGTCTGACCCTCAACGGCAACAACACCTACACGGGCACCACGGCGCTGAACGCCGGTTCACTGATTGTCGGTTCCAGCACCGCCCTGGGCACCGGCACACTCAACGCCTCGAACGGCACCACCCTCGATACCAGTACCGCCGCGACCTTGGCCAACAACGTCAACCTCGCCGGCACTCTGACCCTGGGTGGCTCCAATGCGCTGACCCTCGGCGGCGTGGTCGCCGGTATCGGTGGACTGACCAAGAACGGTGCTGCCGACCTGACCCTCAACGGCGCCAACACCTATTTTGGCAACACCCTGTTGAACACCGGCAAACTGACCGTCGGCAGCAACACCGCGCTGGGTTCCGGCACGTTGAACGCGGCGGCCAACACCACGCTGGATGCCAACACCGCCGTCAGCCTGAACAATGCCGTGGCACTCGCCGGTGCCTTGAACATCGGCGGCACAGCGGATATGACCCTGACCGGTCTGGTCAGCGGGGCTGGCAGTCTGGTGAAAGACGGCGCGGCCAATCTGATTCTCAATGCCGCCAACAACTACCTCGGCGGCACCACGCTGAACGCCGGCACTCTGACCGTCGGCAACAGTTCGGCGCTCGGTTCCGGTGCATTGACCGTCGCTGGCGCCGCGACACTGGACAGCAACTCGCCGCTGGTCAGCCTCAACAACAATGTCGCCCTGAATGCGGCGCTGACCGTGGGCGGTACGCAGAACCTGACCCTCGGCGGCGTGACCAGTGGCACCGGCCAGTTGATCAAGGACGGCGCAGCCAACCTGACCGTCAATGGCAACAACACCTTCAGCGGCGGCACCACACTCAACGCCGGCACGTTGACCCTTGGCAATGCCAACGGTCTGGGCAGTGGCGCATTGCTCGTCGGTGGCGCGGCAACGCTGGATAACAGCGCATCGTTCGGCATCGGCAACGCCATTACCCTGAATGCCGGACTGACCGTCGCCGGCAACAACGATTTGAGCTTGAACGGCATCATTGACGGCGCCGGTAGCCTGACCAAAAACGGCCTTTCAGACCTGACCCTGGCCGGCAATAACACCTTCACTGGCGCGCTGAACATCATTTCGGGCAGCGTCACCACGCTCAATACCAACGCATTGGGCAACACCTCCGGCGTCAACATCAGCGCCGGCGCCGGCCTGAATCTGGGCAGTGACGCCAGCCTCGGCGCGCTGAGCGGCAGCGGCAGTGTGCAACTGACCGGCAGCAACACCCTGACGGTCGGCACCGGCAACGTCACCAGCATCTTTGATGGCGATCTCAGCGGCAGCGGCGGCCTGGTCAAAGTCGGTACCGGCACCTTGAACCTCACTGGCATCAACGGCATTACCGGCAATACCGCGATCGATGGCGGTATCGTGAACCTGAGCGGTTCGCTGGGCAGTGCTCAACTCAACGTCAATACCGGCGGCACCCTGACCGGTACCGGCTCGGCGCTCGGCGCGGTCAACATCAACAACGGTGGGCATCTGGCGTTGGCGTCGGGCAACACCTTGTCGGCGAGTGCTCTGACTCTCGGCGCCGGCAGCAACGTTGATGTGGCACTGGGCACACCGTCGACCGCGTCGCTGATGAACGTCGGCGGCAACCTCACCCTTGACGGCAATCTCAACGTCAGCGATGCCGGCGGTTTCGGCGTTGGTGTGTATCGCCTGTTCAACTACACCGGCGCACTGACCAATCTCGGTCTCGATGTCGCCAGCGTGCCGGTCGGTTACGGCCTCGGCGACCTGGTGGTGCAGACCGGCGTGGCCAATCAGATCAACATTCAAGTGTCGGCGCCGAACGTCAACATTCGTTACTGGGACGGCAGCCAGACCATCGCCAATGGCGTGGTCGATGGCGGCAGCGGCACGTGGAACGCGGTCGGTACCAACTGGACCGACGCCAACGGTTTGGTCAACCAACCGTGGGCCGGCGACTTCGCGGTGTTCCAGGGCACTGCCGGCACGGTGACGGTGAACGGCACGCAAGCGTTTACCGGCATGCAATTCCTCACCGATGGCTACAACGTGGTCAGCGGAGCGGCGGGGCAACTCACGGCGGTCAACGGCACCGGCGGCACCACTTCGTTGCGCGTCGATCCGGGCGTCACGGCGACCATCAATGCCAATATCGATGGCAGCGGCATCCTTAATAAACTTGACGCCGGCACCCTGGTGCTCGGCGGTACCAACACTTACACCGGCGGCACGCAACTGGACGGCGGCAAGATTATCGTCGGCAGCAATACGGCGCTCGGTACCGGTACGCTGACGGCGAATGCCGGTACGCAGCTGGACAGCAACGCGGCGGTGACACTGGCCAACGCGGCGACGCTGAACGGCAACCTGACCATCGTCGGCAGCAATACCCTGACCCTCAACGGCGTGATTGGCGGCACCGGTGGCCTGATCAAAACCGGCGCGGCCAACCTGACCCTCGGCGGCAACAATGCCTTCCTCGGGCCGGTCGCGCTGAATGCCGGCGGACTGGTTCTGGCGTCGAACTCGGCGCTCGGCTCGGGCACGCTGAATGCAGCGGGCGGCACCACGCTGGATGCCAGCACCGGGGTTTCGCTGAGCAACGCGGTCAACCTCGCGGGCAACCTCGGCATTGGCGGCACGGCGGATCTGAGCCTGACCGGCACGGTCAACGGCGCCGGCAGCCTGAGCAAAAACGGCGCGGCCAACCTGAGCCTGAGTGGCAACAATAATTTTCTTGGTGGCGTGACCCTCAACGCGGGCACCCTGACCGCCGGCAGCAACTCGGCGCTGGGTCTGGGCAATCTCACCGTAGCCGGCGCCTCCGCGCTGGACAGCAACAGTGCGCTGAGCCTGGGCAACAACGTCGTGCTCAACGCCAATCTGAGCAACACCGGCAGCAACAACCTGACCCTCGCTGGCGTGGTCAGCGGCGCGGGCGGCTTGATCAAGAACGGCGCGTCGAACCTGACACTCAACGGCATCAACACCTTCACCGGCGGTACCACGCTGAATGCCGGCACGCTGACCCTTGGTACAGGCGCGTCGCTGGGCAGTGGCGCTCTGACCGTGGCCGGCGCTTCCACCCTCGATAACTCCGCGCCGCTGGTGCTGGCCAACAACCTCAACGTCAATGCCAATCTGGCCCTGGCCGGTAACAACAATCTGACCCTCGGCGGTGTCATCGCCGGTGCCGGCACGTTGAGCAAAAATGGTCTGGCCGACGTGACCCTGAGTGGCAACAACACCTTCAGCGGCACCTTCGATGTGGCGTCCGGCAGCCTGACCACGCTGAGTGGCGCAGCGCTGGGCAACAGCGCTACGGTCAATCTCGCGGGCGGCGCGGCGCTGAATCTCGGTGCTTCGGGCAGCCTTGCCAGCCTCACCGGCAGCGGTACTGCGCTGGTCGGTACGGGCAACACGCTGAGCCTCGGTGGCAACAACGTCAGCAGCACCTTCGCCGGCATCCTCAGCGGTGACGGCAGCCTGAGCAAACTTGGCACGGGCACCCTGACCCTCAGCGGCATCAGCGACCTGACCGGCGACACCAACGTCAACGCCGGTACCTTGCAGGTCAACGGTTCGCTGGCCAGCGGCAATGTGCTGGTCAACAACGGCGGCACCCTCGGCGGCAGCGGCACCCTGACCGGTGCCGTGACCGTGGCCGATGGCGGTCATCTGGCTGGCGTCACCGGCAGTACGCTGAGCGTGAGTTCGCTGCTGTTCAACGGCAATTCAAACTTCGACGTTGGCCTCGGTACACCGGTGTCCGGCGGCGGCAATGCGCTGGTCAACGTCGGCGGTAACCTGACCCTCGACGGCACCCTTAATGTCAGCGACATTGGTGGTTTTGGCAGCGGCGTCTATCGTCTGATCGACTACACCGGCGGCCTGACCGACAACGGCATGCTCTTCGGTACGCTGCCGGGCAGCGTGACGCCGGGCGATCTGACCCTGCAAACCGCGCTGGCCAATCAGATCAACCTGCTGGTCACCGCACCGGGCGTCACCGTGCAGTTCTGGGACGGCAATCAACTGGTGGCCAACGGTTCGGTGGAGGGTGGCAGCGGCGCCTGGGGCACCGGCACCACCAACTGGACCGACGTCAACGGCACCACCAACCAGGCCTGGACCAACAGCTTCGCGGTGTTCCAGGGCGCGGCCGGCACAGTGACCGTCAACGGCGCGCAAACCATCACCGGCCTGCAGTTCGTCACCGACGGCTACAGTCTGGTGAACGGCACGGCGGGCTCGTTGAATCTGGTCAATGGTTCGCTGGGCAATGCCACGGTGCGTGTTGATCCCAATGCCACCGCGACCATTGGTGTTGCGCTCAACGGCAGCGGCACATTGGGCAAATACGACACGGGTACGCTGGTGCTCAACGCGGCCAACGGCTACACCGGCGGCACCGCGCTCAATGGCGGCAAGATTGTGGTTGGCAACAACGCGGCGCTCGGCAGCGGTGTGTTGACCGCCGCCGATGGCACGGCGCTGGACAGCAATGCGGCCGTCAGCCTCGGTAACGACGTGGTCGTCAACGGTGGTTTGACCGTTGCCGGTTCCAACGCCTTGACCCTCGGCGGCGTGGTTAGCGGCAGCGGCAGCCTGATCAAGGCCGGCGCGTCGAGCCTGACCCTCAACGGCAGCAACACCTACGGCGGCGGCACTCAACTCGCCGGCGGTACGCTGATCCTCGGCAACAACAGTGCAATCAGCAGCGGTGCACTCAACGTGACCGGCACCGGCACCCTCGACAGCACCTCGGCATTGCAACTGGCCAACACCGTCAACCTTGGCGCGCAACTGATCCTCGCCGGCAACCAGAACACCACGTTGATCGGTGCTGTGACTGGCACCGGCAGTCTGGTGAAAAACGGTAGCGGCGATCTCGTCCTCAGTGGCGCCAACACCTACAGCGGCGGCACCACCCTGAACGGCGGCACGACGCGCGGCGATACCAGCAGCCTGCAAGGTGCAATCGTCAACAACGCGACGCTGACCTTCGAGCAAAACGCCGACGGCAGCTACACCGGCAACCTCACCGGCGCCGGCACGCTGAACAAAACCGGCACTGGTGAACTTCTGCTGGCCGGCAACAACACCTTCACCGGCAACACCTCGGTGCAGGCCGGCAACCTGATCGTCAACGGGGTGCTCAACAGCGCCAACGTCAACGTCGCCAGCGGCGCGAGCATCGGCGGTGGCGGCCAACTCGGCGGCGCCGTGCAACTGGCCAACGGTGCGACGCTGGCCGGTGGCGGTACAGCAACGCCTTTGTCAGTCGGTTCGCTGGCACTGTCGTCGGGAACCAATCTGGACTTCAGCCTCGGCTCGGCGGCCAGTTCGACCACCGTGGTCAATGTTGCCGGCAACCTGACCCTCGACGGTACGCTGAACATCAGCAATGCCGGCGGCTTCGGCACCGGCGTTTATCAACTGTTCAGCTATGGCGGCAGCCTGACCGACAACGGTCTGGTGTATGGCAGCCTGCCGGTGTCGGCGGCCAATCTGACCCTGCAAACGGCTATCGCCAATCAGATCAACCTGCTGGTGCAAGGCACGCCGGGTGAGGTGCAGTTCTGGAACGGTGGCACCACCAACCCGGACGGCAGCATCGGTGGCGGCAGCGGCGTGTGGGGGCCGGGTACTAACTGGACCGATCCGAGCGGTACTCAGGCCCTGGCTTCAAATGGTCAGTTCGCGGTGTTCGGTGGTCAGGCGGGTACGGTTACCGTGCAGGGCAATCAGAACTTCACCGGTGTGCAATTCCTCTCCGGCGGCTACAGCCTGGTTCCGGGGGCTGGCGGGACGTTGACGCCGGTCAATGGCGCCGACGGCAGCCTTGCACCGGTGCGGGTCAATGCCGGCGCGAGTGCAGAAATTTCCACGCCACTGGTGGGCACGGGTGGTATCGAAAAGCTTGATTCCGGCACGTTGGTATTGAGCGGTGCCAACACCTACAGCGGTGGCACCACCGTCAGCGGCGGTACGCTGGTCGGTAACACCACCAGCCTGCAGGGCAATATCCTCGACAACGCCACGCTGGTGTTCCAGCAGAATGCCAATGGTCAGTTCAACGGGGTCCTCAGCGGTCTCGGGGCGATGGCCAAACGCGGTACCGGTACCTTGCTGTTGACCGGTGATAATCCGTTCAGCGGTACCGTCGCGGTTGATCAAGGCGTGCTGCAAGTCGGCAGCCGTTCGGCGCGGGCTTCGTTGGGCGGGCAAGTGACCGTGGCCAACGGTGCAGGGCTGAGCGGTAACGGCAGTGTCGGTTCGGTGATCAACCATGGTGTGGTGGCTTCCGGCGCTGAGGCCGGAACCCTGAGCGTGGCCGGTAACCTGACCAACGCCTCGGATGGCGTGCTGGCGCTGACCGTCAGTTCGCCAACCGCGACGCCGCTGGCCGTCGGTGGTACTGCAAACCTGGGCGGCGCTTTGCAAGTCAACTCGCTGGCACCGTTCACCGGCAACACCACGTATTCGCTGATTACGGCGGGCGGTGGCGTAAACGGCACCTTCAGCGCTGCGGACCTGCCGCAATATGCGTTCCTCAACAGCGCACTGGTGTATGACGCTAATGCGGTGAACCTGGTGGTCAGCCGCAACGGCAATTCCTTCGCCGATGTCGCCGCCACTGGCAACCAGTTCAGAACCGCCACCGCGCTGTCGAACAACGGCCCGGCCGGTGCGGCGTTGCAGAACGAGATCGTCAACCTCAGTGTCGCCGGTGCGCGTAATGCCTTCGACAGTCTGTCCGGTGAGATCCACGCCAGCACCGCCAGCGCCATCCTCGAGGATTCGCGCTACGTGCGTGACGCGGTCAACGATCGCATGCGCCAACCGTCATGCAGCGCGGCGGATGATCCACGCCGTGCCCTGGCGCCAAGTGACAACCAATTGAGCAGCAACGGTTGCCACGGCGAAATGGTCGGCTGGGCGCGGGCACTCGGTGCCTGGGGCGAGTCGGATGGCGACAGCAACGCGGCGAAACTCGACCGTAACCTCAGCGGCTTCATGCTCGGCACCGACAAGCAACTCGATGATCAATGGCGCGTGGGCATGGCCGCCGGTTACACCCGCAGCGACCTCGATGCGCATGATCGTCGCTCGGATGCCACCGTCGAAAGCTACCACCTGGCGGCGTATCTCAATTCGCAGTTTGACGCCTTGGCGGTGCGCCTCGGCGCGGCTTACAGCTGGCACGACATCGAGACCAAACGCAACGTCAGCGTCGGCAGCTACAACGATCGCCTGAAGGCCAATTACGATGCGCGCAGTGCGCAGGTATTCGGTGAAGTCGGCTACGCCATCGACGCTGGCGGCATTGCCCTCGAACCGTTTGCCGGTCTGGCCTACGTCAACTACGACACTGACAAAGCCAAGGAGAAGGGTGGAGTAGGGCGCCTGGAGGCCGATGCCGATCAGGACATCACCTTCTCGACCCTCGGCGTGCGTGCCGGCAAAGTCATCACCCTGGCCAACGGCGGGCAATTCACCCCGCGCGCGGCCATCGGCTGGCGCCATGCCTTTGGTGATACCAAGCCTGACGCCGACCTGACCTTCATCGACGGCGGCGCCTCGTTCAGCACCCAAGGCGTGCCGATTGCCAAGGACAGCGCCATCGTTGAAGCCGGTGTCGACTTCCAGATCAGCCCGACCGGCAAACTCGGCGTCGGCTACTCGGGGCAACTGTCGAACGACAGCAACGACCATGCAATGACCATCAGCTTCAGCCTGGGCTTCTGATTTAGGGTCGAAGCACTTTTAGCCGCCCGTAAGGGCGGTTTTTTTTGCCTTGCCTCAAGCTGCTCGTTCCCACGCTCTGTGTGGGAATGCCTCTAGGGACGCTCCGCGTTCCGGCTCCGGAAGGGACGCGGAGCGTCCCGGTCTGCATTCCCACGCGGAGCGTGGGAACGATCAAAAAACTGCTGCGTCGCGCTCTGCTAGAATCGCCCCCATCAACAGCCTGAGACTCCCCCATGAGCGAGCCGATTCGTCTGACCCAATACAGCCACGGCGCCGGCTGCGGCTGCAAGATTTCCCCGCAGGTGCTGGAAGTGATTCTGGCCGGCAGCGGTGCGCAGAACCTCGACCCGAAACTGTGGGTCGGCAATGCCTCGCGCGATGATGCGGCGGTCTATGAGATCGATGCCGAGCGCGGTGTGGTCTCGACCACGGATTTTTTCATGCCGATCGTCGATGACCCGTTCGACTTCGGCCGCATTGCCGCGACCAATGCGATCAGTGACATCTATGCGATGGGCGGCGATCCGTTGATGGCCATCGCCATTCTCGGCTGGCCGGTCAATGTGCTGGCGCCGGAAGTGGCGCGTGAAGTGATTCGCGGCGGCCGCGCGGTGTGCGACGCGGCGGGCATTCCACTGGCGGGCGGGCATTCGATTGATGCGCCGGAACCGATCTTCGGTCTCGCCGTCACCGGTCTGGTGGAAAAGCGTCACATGAAGCGCAACGACACCGCCACCGCCGGCTGCCTGCTGTACCTGACCAAACCGCTGGGCATCGGCATCCTCACCACCGCCGAGAAAAAAGGCAAATTGCGCGCCGCCGACGTTGGCGTGGCCCGCGACTGGATGTGCACCCTGAACAAACCCGGCAGCCGTTTCGGCAAACTCGCCGGCGTTACCGCCATGACCGATGTCACCGGTTTTGGTCTGCTCGGGCATCTGGTGGAAATGGCCGATGGCAGCCAGCTCACCGCGCGCATCGCTTATGACCGTGTGCCGCGTCTGGACAGCGTCGAGTACTACCTCGATCAGGGCTGCGTTCCCGGCGGTACGCTGCGCAACTTCGACAGCTACGCGAGCAAGGTTGGCCGCGTGCAGGAACTGCACAAACGCGTGCTCTGCGACCCGCAAACCAGCGGTGGTCTGTTGATCGCGGTGACGCCTGAAGGCAATGAAGAGTTTCTCGCCGTAGCCGCCGAACTGGGCCTGAACCTGGCGCCAATCGGCGAACTGGTTGAGCGACAGACGAACGCAGTCGAGGTGATTTGATGCTCCGCGACTGCACTGATTACCGTGATATTTTCCTCAATGACCGGCCAATGATGGACGCCCGTGCGCCGGTCGAATTCTCCCACGGTGCTTTTCCCGGGGTGGTCAACCTGCCGCTGATGAACGATCGTGAGCGCGAACAGGTGGGCACCTGTTACAAACAACACGGACAGCAAGCCGCGATTGCCTTGGGCGAGCGGCTGGTGTCCGCCGAGGTCAGAGAGCGGCGCATTCAAGGCTGGGTTGAGTTTGCCCGTAACCACCCCGATGGCTATCTGTATTGTTTCCGCGGCGGCCTGCGTTCACAGATCGTCCAGCAATGGATCAAGGACGAGGGCGGCATCGATTATCCGCGTGTCGGCGGCGGCTACAAGGCCATGCGCACATTCCTCCTGGAGACAGTCGATCAGGCTGTGGCCGAATGCGATCTGGTCCTGCTCGGCGGCATGACCGGTACTGGCAAGACTGAAGTGCTGGTGCAGTTGAGCAATGGTCTGGATCTGGAAGGTCACGCCAATCATCGCGGCTCGAGTTTTGGCAAGCGTGCCACCGGGCAGCCGACCAATATCGATTTCGAAAACCGCCTGGCTGTCGATGTGCTGAAAAAACGCGCAGGCGGGATCAACCAGTTTGTTCTGGAAGACGAGAGTCGGGTGGTCGGCAGCTGTGCCTTGCCATTACCGCTCTACCGGGGCATGCAGGCGGCACCACTGGTCTGGCTGGAAGATAGCCTCGAGAGTCGGGTCGAGCGAATTCTGCAGGATTATGTCATCGACCTGTACGCCGAGTTCGTCGCGGTTCACGGCGAGCAGGGTTTTGCTTTGTATGCCGAGCGATTGATTTCCAGCCTGAACAATATTCAACGTCGGTTGGGTGGCGAGCGCTATCAACGCATGTATTTGCAGATGGAAGCGGCGCTGTCCGAACAGGCGCGCAGCGGGTCGGTCGAGCTGTTCCGTGAGTGGATCGGCGTACTGCTACGCGATTATTACGACCCGATGTATGTGTTTCAGCGCGAGAAGAAGGGCGGGCGGATCGAGTTTGCCGGGGAGCGTGGAGCGGTGCTTGAGTATCTGCGTGAGCGGGGGAATCAGAAGGTTTGATAGTGCTTTTGCTGGCCTCATCGCTGGCAAGCCAGCTCCCACAGGTATTGCGGATGTATATGGAATTTGTGTACACCCTGGAACCCTGTGGGAGCTGGCTTGCCAGCGATGGGGCCGGTTCAGACAGAAGATGACTCAGGTCGGACACGTTTCCTTGCCATGATCCAGCCCCTGCTTGTAGCTGTGGCTTTGCAAACTGGCCTTGCCGTTGTGCCAGGTCAGCGTCAGTACATACAGCGAGTCAAAGTCGTTGCCCGCCCAGTCCTCGGTGATGTTCTGTTTCTCGCCGACCGCTTTGCCCGCCACCTTGTTGATCAGCTCCGGCAGATAGCCGTGGGACCAGGCGGTGTAGATCGTCGAGTTGTGATACTTGTCTTCCAGCAGTTCGCGGGCCAGATCGCTGGTGTCGTTGGCCGAGAACTCGATGTTCACCGGCAGGCCGAGCTTGATCGCGGCGGGGCTGATGGTCATCAATGGACGGATGTAGCTGTAGGAGTTGTCCAGCTCACCTTCCTCGACATTGCGCGTCGGGTTGGCGGCGAACACGTAATCGGCCTTGCCGAATTTTTCCGGCAGCAGCGTCGACAGGTCGATGGCGCGGTTCAGGCCCTGACAGTTGAGCTGGCCGAGCCCGCCCTCGGGTTTTTCTGCGTGGCGCAGGAACACCAGTGTCTGGGTGCCGTCCACCGGTTGCGCGCGGCTTTCGCTGGACTCAAGCGACAGGAACAGTGCACTGACGGCCAGCAGGGAAGGCAGGGCCACATACGCGCGGTGTTTGAAACGTTTGGCGAATCGCATAAGGATCGTCATGAAATAAAGGGTTCTTCAGCAAATTCGGTTAAGGCTGACAAACCTTTACACCGCGGGCTCCCAGCACCGGGTGTTTTCCCTGTCGTGAACGGCTTCCTCTGCAACAAACGCATAGCTCAGAGTCCCCTGAGGGCCGTTTGGTTCGATCGTAAGAGTGCGCAGCACTCTAACGGCAACCTTCAACGGTCTGGCCGCAGGTTAGCGACAGGATGTTACGGGTTCATGTAGGCGCTCCGAAGGCTGCGATCGTTTTGCAGACTGCAAAGCCTCAAGATCAAAAGATCGCAGCCTGCGCAGCGCCTACATTATGATCAGGCTTTAATTTGTGACTGGATGCTTCTCATGACCGATCTGTCCACGTTCCCGATCACCCAGAAATGGCCGGCGCAGTACCCTGACTGGATTCAGCTCTATTCCTTGCCGACGCCTAACGGCGTCAAAGTCTCGATCATGCTTGAGGAAATCGGCCTGCCGTACGAACCGCACAAGGTCGCTTTCGACAACAATGATCAACTGTCCGCCGAGTTCCTGTCGCTGAATCCGAACAACAAGATTCCGGCGATCCTCGATCCGCACGGCCCTGATGATCAGCCGCTGCCGCTGTTCGAATCCGGTGCGATCCTGATTTATCTGGCCGACAAAAGCGGTCAGTTGCTGGCGCAGGAAGGCGCGCTGCGTTACGAGACCATCCAGTGGTTGATGTTCCAGATGGGTGGTATCGGTCCGATGTTCGGCCAGTTGGGTTTCTTCAACAAATTCGCCGGCAAGGATTACGAAGACAAGCGTCCGCGTGATCGTTATGTCGACGAAAGCAAACGCCTGCTCAAGGTGCTCGACGGCCGGCTCGAGGGCCGTGACTGGATCATGGGCGAGCGCTATACCATCGCTGATATCGCCACGTTTCCGTGGGTGCGTAACTTGATCGGATTTTATGAAGCCGGTGATCTGGTTGGCATCAGCAACTTCCCGAATGTCACCCGTGTGCTTGAGCGTTTCCTCGCGCGTCCGGCAGTCATTCGCGGCCTGACCATTCCCTCGTAATTTTCGGACTACACACATAACCCTGTGGGAGCTGGCAAGCCAGCTCCCACAGGGATTTACAGTGTTCTGAAAGATTGTTACACCCCCAGTAATGCACTCTTGATTGATCCAGGTTTGTACCCCAACCCCCGCAAGGCATAAGCTTCGCCCCCTACGACTTTCGTCTCATCTGCCGTTTTCAGGAAAGGCCCTCATGTCCAGTCAGTTCCCCGAAGCACGTCCCCGCCGTCTGCGCCGCAATGCGAGCCTGCGCAGCCTGTTCCAGGAAACCGAATTCAGCCTGAACGATCTGGTCCTGCCGATTTTCGTTGAAGAAGAAATCGACGACTTCGTGCCGATCAACAGCATGCCCGGGGTGATGCGCATTCCCGAGTGCAAACTGGCCAGTGAAATCGAGCGCTATGCCCGCGCCGGCATCAAGTCGGTGATGACCTTCGGCGTGTCCCACCATCTGGACAGCAACGGCAGCGACACCTGGCGCGAAGAAGGTCTGGTCTCGCGCATGTCGCGCATTGCCAAAGATGCCGTGCCGGAAATGATCGTGATGTCCGACACCTGCTTCTGCGAATACACCGATCACGGCCACTGCGGCGTGATGCACAACCATGAAGTCGACAACGACCAGACCCTGATCAACCTCGGCAAACAAGCCGTGGCAGCGGCCCGCGCCGGTGCGGACGTGATCGCGCCGTCGGCAGCGATGGACGGTCAGGTGCGGGCGATTCGCCAGGCCCTGGATGCGGCCGGATTTACTCAAATTCCGATCATGGCCTATTCGACCAAATTTGCCTCGGCGCTTTACGGTCCGTTCCGCGAGGCCGGCGGCAGTGCGCTGAAGGGCGACCGCAAAAGCTACCAGATGAACCCGATGAACCGCCGAGAAGCCCTGCGCGAATCGCTGCTCGACGAGCAGGAAGGCGCCGATGCGCTGATGGTCAAACCGGCCGGCGCTTACCTCGACATCATCCGAGACATTCGTGAGGGCTCGAACCTGCCGCTGGCGGCGTATCAGGTCAGTGGCGAATACGCGATGATCAAGTTCGGCGCGCAGGCCGGGGCGATCGATGAGGATCGTGTGGTGCGCGAAAGCCTGGGCGCGATCAAGCGTGCAGGCGCTGATTTGATCTTCACTTACTTTGCGATGGATCTGGCACTGGCCGGGATCTAAAGACCAACGCACAACCCTGTGGGAGCTGGCTTGCCAGCGATAGCGTCAGCACAGTCAAAATCAATCTTGACTGATCCACCGCTATCGCTGGCAAGCCAGCTCCCACAGGTTCTTGTGGTTTCCTTGGGTCAGAGGCAGGCAAAGAACGGCCGGATGCCGTGATCGCGGAAGTAGCGTTCAATCACCTTCGGATCCGCGCTGTTTTCGGCAATCGCCACATAGGTATCCGGGCGCAGCAGATAAAAACCGTTACGCCCCAACCCCGCCGTTTCAAACGCCGGGCGCCAGTCGAACACATGCAGCGGCAAATGATGTTCGTGGCACCAGGCAATCATTTCGTCGCTTGTGTCGCCGTAGACATGCACCTGCCAGCACGGCTGTCTCAGCGGTTCGTAATTATCTCCCTCACCATCATGCGCCCACGGCAAGCGGTCGCCGCCGTGCACATGGCCGGCCGCGCCCTGACTCAGAGGCATGCCGCGATAGTTGAGGGTGACCTGCGAAACGGTGCGAAAAAGGAACTCGCGACTGGCCTCGAACGAGGCCATTTTCGGGATCAGAAACGGTGCCACACGCATGCGCAGCAGATCGGCCATGCGCCCCTCGGCGGTGACGAAACTGAAGACTTTGTCGGTGGTCGACACCAGTCGACGGGCGAAGGCCTTGCGTTCGGTTTCGTAGCTGTCGAGCAGGCTCGGTTCAGCGGCGCCGCTGAGCACTGCGGCAAGTTTCCACGCCAGATTGATCGCGTCGCCGATGCCGGTGTTCATGCCCTGACCGCCCGCCGGGCTGTGCACATGCGCGGCATCGCCGAGCAGAAACGCGCGGCCACTGCGAAAGTGCTCAGCCACGCGGTGATGCACGCGGTAGGTCGAGAACCAATGGACATCTTCGATATGCACTTTCAGGTGTTCGATGGCACGGCTGCTGACATCAGAAAATTCCAGGGTTTCGGCGCGATCCGCACGTTCGTCACGCACGGTGCCGATCAGCCTTGCGCGGCCTTCGCCGGCGAGAGGAAACACGGCGAGAAAGTCCGCTTCATCCAGATCCAGATGCAACTCGCCGTTCATCGCCGGGCCGCTGGCCTTGACATCTGCCACGTAGAAAATCTGCTGATAGGTGCCGCCGGGGAAACCAGTGTCGAGGGTTTTGCGCACGACTGAGCGGGCGCCGTCACAGCCGGCCAGATAACAGGCCTGGCAGATTTCCTGCTCGCCATCGGGCAGGCGCAGATGCGCGGTGAGGCCATCGCCGGTTTCCTCGAAACTGTCCAGCGTGGTGTTGCGTTCGACCGTGACGCCGTAGTCTTCGAGACGCTCGATCAGCAGTCGTTCATGTTCATCCTGCGGGAAGATTTCAACGAACGCGTAGGGCGTCAGGCCTTCGCCGATGCGGTTCAGCGGCAATTGCGCGACCGGTTTGCCATTGACCCAGAAATTCGCCGCCGCCACCCGATGGCCGTTGCGCACAATAGTGTCGGCGAGGTCCAGTTGCCGGTACAACTCAAGGGTGCGCGCCTGCACCGCCAACGCTCGCGAAGTGGTGCCGGGCGCGGAGGTTTTATCGATGATGCGCACGCGTACGCCGAGTTTGCTCAGCCACAGGGCCAGCACCAGCCCGGTCGGGCCGGCGCCGATGATCAGGACGTCGCTGCGGTTCATGGGCCTGTCCTCCGTTTGCTGTGCAGCAAGTATGGATCAGCAGGAGCGGGTGGCCAGTTGATCGGCCAGACGGAGAAAGGCCCCGCAGCGGTGGGGCTGTGGGGCCTTTTTTCGGGTGTTCGGCAGGAGATTTTGGTGACAGTGAAATTT
>NZ_AKJR01000032.1:0-10405 GCF_000282235.1 Pseudomonas sp. GM24
GGAGTGAGCCTGCTCGCGATAGCGGTCTGTCAGTCAAACAAATGTGTCTGATAGATCGCTATCGCGAGCAGGCTCACTTCTACAGGGGATTTCATTCCAGGCGACCGTTGCGGTCGCCTGGAGTTACAGCGGTTTAGCCGATCGTCATCAGGCTGGCATTACCACCCGCCGCCGCAGTGTTAACACTCAACGCCCGCTCAATCACCAGGCGCTCCAGGGCAATGTTGGTCTCGCCCTGGGACAAGCCCTGAACCCCAACAATCGCGCCGGCACGCTTGGCGATCTGCTGGCAAACGCCGCGCAACTGGTCGGAATGGCCGTGATGCAGAACCGCATCGAACACCACCTCGTCTTTGTTCCAGTCGGCAACCAGCTTGATCCGCGCCTGAATCTCCTTCGGCAGGCGTGCGAACAAGGCCTTGCTGATGTCGGACTCCGGCCATACCGCCGAACCGCCTACCGCCAGCACCGCCGCCAGTTGCGTCAGCAGATCACCTTCAACCTCCGCCAGGCACAACACGTGCTCACGCGGCAGGATCGCGTAGCTGTTTTTCTCACCGGTCGGGCCGGCCAGTACGCGGGTGATGCCGCTCTGCGATTGCGCAGCGTACTGCACGCACAGGGTGCTCAGGTCGGCGTATTTGTTGCTTTCAGCCCACGCTTTCAGAGCGTTCAGCGGTTTGCTCATGGCATCGCGCAAACGAACGTCCGGGGCGATAACGGCATCACCGCGAGCGAAGGATTGTTCGATGGCATCGGTAGGACGTGTCGCCAGCAAACGGTACAGGTACAGCGGGCCACCGGCTTTCGGGCCAGTACCCGACAGGCCTTCGCCGCCGAATGGCTGCACGCCAACCACGGCACCGACGATGTTACGGTTTACGTAGACGTTACCGGCGTTGACGTTGTCGATCACCTTGGCGATGGTCTCGTCGATGCGCGTGTGCACGCCCAGCGTCAGACCATAACCGGAAGCGTTGATCTGGCCGATCAGTTGATCGATCTCTTTGCGCTTGTAGCGCACCACGTGCAGCACCGGGCCGAAGATCTCGCGTTGCAGCTCGTCGAAGTTTTCCAGCTCGATCAGCGTCGGCATGACGAAGGTGCCGCGTTTGACTTCTTCGGTATCGGCAATCGCCACCTGGTACACATTGCGACCTTTGTCGCGCATGCCCTGGATGTGCTTGTCGATGCCAGCCTTGGCTTCGGCGTCGATCACCGGGCCGATGTCCACGGACAGGCGCTCCGGGTTGCCGAGACGGCTTTCCGCCATGGCCCCTTTGAGCATTTCGATGACGCGATCGGCGGAATCTTCCTGCAGGCACAGGACCCGCAGTGCCGAGCAACGCTGACCGGCGCTGTCGAACGCCGACGACACCACGTCGATCACGACTTGCTCGGTCAGTGCCGAAGAGTCGACGATCATTGCGTTCTGGCCGCCGGTTTCGGCGATCAGCGGAATCGGACGGCCCTGGCTGTCGAGACGGCCAGCAATGTTGCGTTGCAGCAGGCGCGCGACTTCGGTGGAACCGGTGAACATCACGCCTTTGACGCGTTCATCGCCAACCAGACCGGCGCCGACGGTTTCACCGCGACCCGGCAGCAGTTGCAGCACGCCTTCCGGGATCCCGGCTTCGAGCAGCAAGCGTACGGCTTGAGCCGCGACCAGCGGAGTTTGTTCGGCAGGCTTGGCCAGTACCGGGTTACCGGCAGCCAGTGCCGCAGCAACCTGACCACTGAAAATCGCCAGCGGGAAGTTCCACGGGCTGATGCACACCACCGGACCCAGTGGGCGATGGGCGTCATTACTGAAATCGTTGCGCGCCTGCACTGCGTAATAACGCAGGAAGTCGACGGCTTCGCGGACTTCGGCGATGGCGTTGGCGAAGGTCTTGCCGGCTTCGCGAGCCAACAGGCCCATCAGCGGCTGAATCTCGCCTTCCATCAAGTCAGCGGCGCGTTCCAGAATCGCCGCGCGTTCGGCCGGCGGGGTGGCCTGCCAGATCGGTGCGGCGTTCAGTGCGCATTGAATGGCGTTGTCGACGTCTTCGACGGTGGCTTCTTGAACATGACCGACCACATCACGGTGATCGGCCGGGTTCAGAACGGCTGCCGGCGTTTCGTTGCTGGAGGCGCAACCGAGCATCGGCGCGGCTTTCCAGTCGTTGTGTGCGGTGGCGAGCAAGGCGCAGGACAGCGAAGCCAGACGATGTTCGTTGGCCATGTCGATGCCGCTGGAGTTGGCGCGTTCGGCACCGTACAGATCACGCGGCAGCGGAATGCGCGGGTGCGGCAGGCCGAAACCACCTTCCACGGTTGCCATCTGCTCGATCTGCGCCACCGGATCGGCCACCAATTCCTGAATCGAAATCGACTGGTCGGCGATGCGGTTGACGAACGAAGTGTTCGCGCCGTTTTCCAGCAGTCGACGTACCAGATACGCCAACAGGGTTTCGTGAGTGCCGACCGGTGCATACACGCGGCACGGACGGTTCAGCTTGCCTTCGGAAACTTTGCCTACAACCTGCTCGTAGAGCGGTTCGCCCATGCCGTGCAGGCACTGGAATTCGTACTGGCCGGGGTAATAGTTCTGACCGGCAATGTGGTAAATGGCCGACAGGGTGTGGGCGTTGTGCGTGGCGAACTGCGGGTAGATGACTTCCGGCACCGACAGCAGTTTGCGTGCGCAAGCGATGTAGGAAACGTCGGTGTACACCTTGCGGGTATAGACCGGATAGCCTTCCAGGCCTTCGACCTGGGCGCGCTTGATTTCGCTGTCCCAGTACGCGCCTTTCACCAAGCGGATCATCAGGCGATGACGGCTGCGGCGAGCCAGGTCGATCACGTAGTCGATCACGTACGGGCAACGCTTCTGGTACGCCTGGATAACGAAACCGATGCCGTTCCAGCCAGTCAGCTGCGGCTCGAAGCACAGGCGCTCAAGCAGATCCAGCGACAGTTCGAGACGGTCGGCTTCTTCGGCGTCGATGTTCAGGCCGATGTCGTATTGCTTGGCCAGCAGGGTCAGCGACAGCAGGCGCGGGTACAGCTCGTCCATCACACGCTCGTACTGCGCGCGGCTGTAACGCGGGTGCAGTGCCGAGAGCTTGATGGAAATGCCCGGGCCTTCATAAATCCCACGGCCGTGGGAGGCTTTGCCGATCGAGTGAATGGCTTGTTCGTACGACGCCAGGTACTTCTGCGCGTCGTGCTCGGTCAGTGCCGCTTCACCGAGCATGTCGTAGGAGTAGCGGAAGCCCTTGGCTTCGAACTTGCTCGCGTTGGCCAGCGCTTCGGCGATGGTTTCGCCGGTGACGAACTGCTCGCCCATCAGGCGCATGGCCATGTCGACGCCCTTGCGGATCATCGGCTCGCCGCTCTTGCCGATGATGCGGCTCAGCGACGACGTCAGGCCGGCTTCGTTGTGCGTCGAGACCAGTTTGCCGGTCAGCAGCAGGCCCCAAGTGGCCGCGTTGACGAACAGCGAAGGGCTGTTGCCCAAGTGCGGATGCCAGTTGCCGGTGCTGATCTTGTCGCGGATCAGTGCATCGCGGGTGCCTTTGTCCGGGATACGCAGCAGCGCTTCGGCCAGGCACATCAGCGCCACGCCTTCCTGGGACGACAGGGAAAATTCCTGCAGCAGACCTTGAACGATGCCCGCACGACCGCCGGCACTTTTCTGGTTACGCAGTTTTTCCGCGATGGAGGCGGCGAGTTTGTTGGTGGCTTCGGCCATTGGTGCCGGCAGGCGAGCCTGCTCGATCAGCATCGGCACCACTTCCGGCTCAGGGCGGCGGTAAGCGGCGGTGATCGATGCGCGCAGTACGGACTGCGGCAGGATGCTTTCGGCGAATTCGAGGAAGCATTGGTGCGCGTGATCAGTGTGGACTTCGCCCGCCTCGTCGGCGTCCTTGGCGGTCAAACCGTTCAGCTCGGTCAGGGTTGCACCACCCTCGAGTTTTTCCAGGTAATTGAAAATTGCCTGCTTGATCAGCCAGTGCGGTGTGCGATCAATCGAGGTCGCGGCCGCCTTCAGGCGCTCGCGGGTCGGGTCATCGAGTTTGACCCCAAGGGTGGTGGTAGCCATATTTTTATCCTCATGGTTGCCACAGTTGCGTGGCATCAGCTGGCCGCAAGATTAGCCGTGCGCTGAAAGAGGTGCAACCGGGTGCAACCCTTTTTTTGTCGGAATAATAGGCAGCTCGTCAGGAATTATTTTCTGGTACGAAAGTGCTGCTCCTGCTTGGTGCTTTTGCTTCTAGCAAAGGGCCATGACTGCCACAAAAGGGAGCAAAAACGGGGTGATCGTCGATAAATCCGACTAGGTGCAACTAATTCTCACGAAACTGGTTGCACCTTATTTGATTTGTTGCATAGCATTCGCGCCCAAGGTGCAACCGGGATTAACCCGGTGTACCGGCTGATGGCTTTCCTGGGGAAACATCAGTCCTAAATGCGCGGGATCCCGGATCGTCTGCCAAACGTCGTCGTTTGCGTGCGGTTCACCACCGCCGCTACATAAAAACAAAGCCAGGGCGTAACTCAATGAGCGTAAGCAATCCAACCCTGATCACGTTCGTGATCTACATCGCAGCAATGGTGCTGATCGGCTTGATGGCCTATCGCTCCACCAACAACCTTTCTGACTATATTCTCGGCGGTCGCAGCCTCGGCAGCGTCGTCACCGCGCTGTCCGCCGGTGCGTCCGACATGAGTGGCTGGTTGTTGATGGGCCTGCCGGGCGCCATCTATATGTCCGGTCTGTCCGAAAGCTGGATCGCCATCGGTCTGGTCATCGGTGCCTACCTGAACTGGCTGTTCGTTGCCGGCCGTCTGCGCGTGCAGACCGAGCACAACGGCGACGCCCTGACCCTGCCGGATTACTTCGCCAGCCGTTTTGAAGATAAAAGCGGTCTGCTGCGGATCATTTCGGCGATCGTGATTCTGGTGTTCTTCACCATCTACTGCGCTTCCGGCATCGTGGCCGGTGCCCGTCTGTTCGAAAGCACCTTCGGCATGTCCTACGAGACGGCGCTGTGGGCCGGTGCTGCGGCGACGATTGCTTACACCTTTATTGGTGGTTTCCTCGCGGTGAGCTGGACCGACACCGTACAAGCCACGCTGATGATTTTCGCGCTGATCCTCACGCCGATCATCGTCCTGCTGGCTACTGGTGGCGTCGATACCACGTTCCTGGCGATCGAGGCGCAAGATCCGAGCAACTTCGACATGCTCAAAGGCACCACCTTCATCGGCATTATCTCGCTGATGGGCTGGGGTCTGGGCTACTTCGGTCAGCCGCACATCCTCGCGCGTTTCATGGCGGCGGATTCGGTTAAGTCGATCGCCAAGGCGCGTCGCATTTCCATGACCTGGATGATCCTGTGCCTGGGCGGCACTGTGGCGGTGGGCTTCTTCGGTATCGCGTACTTCTCGGCGCACCCGGAAGTTGCCGGTCCCGTGACCGAGAACCACGAACGCGTGTTCATCGAACTGGCCAAACTGCTGTTCAACCCATGGATCGCCGGTGTGCTGTTGTCGGCCATTCTGGCTGCTGTGATGAGCACCCTGAGCTGCCAGTTGCTGGTGTGCTCGAGCGCCCTGACCGAAGACTTCTACAAAACCTTCCTGCGTAAATCCGCTTCGCAACTGGAGCTGGTCTGGGTCGGCCGCGCCATGGTGCTGTTGGTTGCACTGATCGCGATCGCCTTGGCGGCCAACCCGGAAAACCGCGTACTGGGCCTGGTGTCCTACGCCTGGGCCGGTTTCGGTGCTGCGTTCGGTCCGGTTGTACTGATCTCGGTTATCTGGAAAGGCATGACTCGCGACGGCGCACTGGCCGGTATTCTGGTCGGCGCGATCACCGTGGTGGTCTGGAAGCATTTCGAACTGCTGGGTCTGTACGAAATCATCCCGGGCTTCATCTTCGCCAGCCTGGCCATCTACATCGTCAGCAAGATGGGCGAGCCGACCAGAGGCATGGTGCAGCGCTTCGAAGCGGCGGAAAAAGATTTCCACCTGAACAAGTAATTGTTCTGAGCTGAGGCTCATCCAAAAACGGCCCGTTTCCACAGGAGACGGGCCGTTTTTTTGTGCTTGTGATTTCTTGCCGACGCTGAGGAAACCTGTGGGAGCTGGCTTGCCAGCGATGAGGGCGGCACATTCAGAACATTCAGTAACTGACGCATCGCTATCGCTGGCAAGCCAGCTCCCACAGGGTTCTATGGATGACTTGAGGGTTTTGTCTGTAGTTGAAAGCGCCGTTTTTTGCAGGGTTTTTCGTCAATGAAAGTAGGGGAAATCTGATTTTCTCGTCACCCATTCATCACCCGTTGCCCCTCATGCAGAATCGCCCGCCCTCACACTGCAGAGAGACATCGGATGTTCGCGCCTGCCAATCAACCGCGTTTCACGGTGACCCTCGAAGGCGCCCAACATGACCTCAAGGTCCTTGAGTTCACGGGCAAGGAAGCTATCAGCCAACCCTTTCGTTTCGAGCTGGAACTGGTCAGTGAGCGACCGGATCTGGACCTCGAGAGCCTGCTGCACTGTCAGGCGTTTCTGAGCTTTGATGCTCAAGGTTCCGGTATTCACGGTCAGATTTATCAGGTTGGGCAGGGCGACTCCGGGAAACGTCTGACGCGTTATCACTTAAGCCTTGTCCCACGTTTGACGTATCTGGAACACCGCATCAATCAGCGGATTTTCCAGCATCAGAGCGTGCCGCAAATTGTTGCGCAGGTGCTTAAGGATCACGCGATCCTTCGTGATGCTTTCGAGTTTCGGTTGGGCAGCGAATACCCGGTTCGCGAGTATTGCGTGCAGTACGCTGAAAGCGACTTGGCGTTCATTCAACGCCTGTGTGCCGAAGTGGGTATTCATTACCACTTTCAACACAGTCCCGACGCGCACGTACTGGTGTTCGGTGATGACCAGACGGTGTTTCCAAAACTGGCCACGCCGACCCTTTATCTGCCGGGCAGTGGCATGTCTGCCGGAGCCCCGGCGGTCAAGCGTTTCAACGTTCGCGTGGAAACCCGCACCAGCGTGGTCACCCGGCGCGACTACAACTTCGAAAAACCGCGGCTGCAATTGCAAAGCCGAGTCGACGGCGAGCAGCGCCCGGTGCTCGAGGACTATCACTTCCCCGGCCAATTCAACGATCGGGAAACCGGCAAGCATCTCGCCCAGCGGGCACTTGAGCGACATGTCGCCGATTACCGTCAGGCCGAAGGCAGCAGCGACGAATCTGCACTGGTTTGCGGACATTTCCTGCAACTGACTGAGCATCCGCGCCACGACTGGAATGACCTGTGGCTGCTGACCGCCATCGAGCATCATGGCCGCCAGCCGCAGGTGCTGGAGGAATCGGTGACCAGCGATGGCGAGGGATTTCAGGGTTACCGTAATAGCTTTCTCGCCACGCCGTGGGACGTGTTTTTCCGCCCGGCGCAGGGGCCTGAAAAACCGCGCATGCTCGGCTATCAACCGGCGGTTGTGACCGGGCCGAAAGATACGGAAATCCACTGCGACGAGTATGGCCGGGTCAAGGTGCAACTGGCTTGGGACCGCGACGGTGAATTGAACGAGCATTCCAGTTGTTGGTTGCGCGTTGCCAGCGGTTGGGCCCATGACCGTTACGGCAGCGTGCTGATTCCGCGAGTCGGCATGGAAGTACTGGTCGGCTTCATCGATGCCGACGCCGACAAACCATTGGTTGTGGGCTGCCTGCCCAACGCCGCGACGCCGATCCCGCTGGATCTGCCGGCGGACAAGACCCGCAGCATTTTCCGTAGCCAGAGCAGCCCCGGCGGTGGCGGCTACAACGAACTGCGCATCGAGGATCGCAAAGGTGCCGAGGAAATCTACCTGCGCGCCCAGCGTAACTGGACGCAGCATGTGTTGAATGATCAACAGGTGCAGGTTGATAACCAGCGCAGCATTGTTGTCACCGGGACCGCTCGGCACGAGTTGAAGGCTGATGAGCAGCGCATTACTCACGGTCAGCGGCAGACCGAAGTGAAGCAGGACGACCATCTGAGCGTGATCGGCGACCGGCATATTCGCGTGAGCAATCAGGCGATCAGCGCCAGTGGGCAATTCCACGTCAGCGCCGGTCAGCAAGTGGTCATCGACGGTGGCGCGAGTGCGACGATTCAGGCCGGTGGGCAGTGGATCAACATCGGTCCCGGCGGCATTTTCAGCAGCGTGCCGATTGTAGTGGGTGGTGCGCCGATGGCGGCGATGAGTGCCGCGCCGGTTGTACCGGGATTGCCGGAGAAACTCGCCGCCGCGCCGGCTGCCATGCTGACGGCTGCACAAATCATGAGCTTCAAGGGTGACGCGCCATTCTGCGAAGAGTGTGAACGTTGCAAGGATGGTCTCTGTGCAGCCTGATTTTCTTCTGCCTGCCGATTGGTTGGCGCGGGAGCCGTTGAAAGTTTCCGAGCAGTTGTTCGCGGTATTCAGCAATGCCAGCGAGGCGAAGCCGCTTGAGGCCTGGACACACATAGCGAGCCCGATTTGGGCCGGGACCATCTATGCCGAGTGGGATGCGGTGATGCCTTACGTGGGAATTGTCGCCGCCGACAGTGAGTTTCTGCATTGGGTCACCACCACCGAGTCGCGGGATTGGGGTTGGCTGGCGGTGTCTTCGGCGAACCTTGAAGAGGTGGTGGCGCACTTTCGCAGCCTGACCCAAGTGCTGATGCCTGGCGGGAAAACGGTGTTTTTTCGTTTTTGGGACGGGCGGTTTCTGTTGCCGATTCTTCAGGCCGATGAGGTGGATGCGGCACAACTGTTTCCGCTGATCGGGCGTTGTCTGATCAATGGGCAGGCGCTGGATATCGGTGGCAGGGCGCTGGTATCGGGGCGGGTATTCCCGTGGTGGCAGGTGCCGGAGTCGGTGCTGGCGCAGCAAGGCCATGACGTTCGAACCGCCAATGCGTTGCAGTGGTTGAGCGAGGAACATCCGGCAGTTTTCGAGGCCTTCCCCGAGGCGATTTTGCGCTGCAAAGTGAGGCGGTTTTTTCAGGTTTCTATGTCGGAAGAATCGTCGCAATCGGCGTTGCTGGCGTTTTTGCTGGCAGAGTCGGAGTGAGTTTTCGGGGCGAAGGTCTCGGACGATTCCTTCGAGTTGCGGCGGTTTTCATGAACTGGTGGACGGTGGGTTGCAGGGATAGTCTTTTCGTTGTCACTGCGAGAGCGGTGACAGGGTGTAGGAACCCTTGGAATTTACCGTGCACCAGCCCTGTTGTCTGATTGCGGCACCAAACCTGTGTCCGTAACATCTTTCGCGGCGGCTGTGCGCGGGAACGCTTCGGCGTAGCTGAGTTTTTGGCTGGTTCCTCAGTTTCCTACTCTCGCGTACGGCTGCCACCCAAACCTGTAGGAAGGTCATTGGTAGCCTCATTTAATCAGTTGAGGTACAAAATATGACAACGCTTAAACCGGCTCCACCCTACGAAAAAATCATCCCCCATCCCGACAACCGCTTCATGGCCCTGACCGGCAACTGCAGCGATATGCCGACCCTGTTCATCGACACCCACGTACCCCTCGACATCCTCATGGACGCGGCCAATCACCGCCTGCGCGCCGTGATCCAGGTGCTGGAAAACATGTGCATGCGCGGCTCGGTCGAATGCGACTCCGTCATCCTCAGCGACTTCGCCCAGCTTTGCGTGATCCCCTTGCGCGACGGCTGTGATGTGCTTGATGTGATCGGCAGGCGCCTGCGCAGCATGCCTGCCTGAAAAAGATCAAAAGATCGCAGCCTGCGGCAGCTCCTACACGGGACTGGCGTTCGCCCTGTAGGAGCTGCCGAAGGCTGCGATCTTTTGACGTTGAAGGAAATCAGTTAGTCAGTCAGGGATGTACCCATCCTGAGAGTTGATAAAGCTGTTGAACGCATCGGAGTTGTAGACCTTCATGCACCCAAAAAACACTACTTTTTCATTCGAGTATTTGCTGTTTGAAGGTGTCTGCTCGTAAGCCGCTAACACGTAGTTTCGGGTTTCTTTGTAGGGATCGTGCAGCACTTGCAGCGTGTCTTCATTTTGCAGGATGGAATGCATGCCTTTGCCCATGACGGAATAGGCATTGGCGGACAGGGCAATGTCTTTTTCCAGCAAGGAGTGTTCGTTGAATGGCTTTAGGATGCAGTGGCTCAGGCCGTAGTTCTTTAGTGTCTGGCGTGCCTGTTCAATGTGGGGTTCGTCGGCAAGGGCGAGGTATGGGCTAAGCAGGCTGAATAAGCAGATGATCAGATATCGCATGAGTTTTTGACGTCCTGTCGTTCATGGTTAGCCAGTTTAACGCCATAAAAGCAAAGCCCCTCACCCTAGCCCTCTCCCAGAGGGAGAGGGGACTGACCGAGTTGTCTGGGCGGTGTACGCCGACTTGC
>NZ_AKJR01000033.1:0-32656 GCF_000282235.1 Pseudomonas sp. GM24
AGGCTGCGATCTTTTGGTTTTGTTTTAAGGGAATCAAGATCAAAAGATCGCAGCCTGCGGCAGCTCCTACATGGGTCCTCGATCTACCCCCTTCTCAGGAATTCGCAGCTGTGCCGCGTCGCATCAACAGAGCGCTTTTGCCGCTCAGTGTTCTGGCTTTTACCCTGGGTCTTGGCGGCTGCATCTCAACGGACGGAATTGCTCCACAAGGCATGGCAATGGAGGCCAACTCGCTGGCCACCGACGATGCCATTGCTCACGCCGCCCGTGACGCCAACTGGCCCACCGCGCAATGGTGGCAAGCCTACGGCGACCCGCAACTCAATCGCTGGATCGACCTCGCCGTGCAGGGCAGCCCGAGCATGGCCATGGCCGCTGCGCGGGTGCGTCAGGCCAAAGCCTTGGCCGGTGTCGCCGAATCCGCCGAGTCATTGCAAATCAATGGCGAGTCGACCCTCAAACGCCACAACTGGCCGACCGATCAGTTCTACGGCCCCGGCGAGTTGGCCAACACCACCACCTGGGACAACAACGCCGCATTGGGTTTCAGCTACGCCCTCGACCTTTGGGGCCGTGAAAGCAACGCCAGCGAACGTGCGGTGGATCTGGCGCATATGAGCGCGGCCGAGGCGCGATTGGCGCAGCTTGAATTGCAGAACAACATCGTCCGCGCCTACATCGAACTGTCGCTGCATTACGCCCAGCGCGACATCGTTGCGGCGACGCTTAAGCAGCAACAGCAGATTCTCGATCTGGCGCAAAAACGTCTGAATGGTGGGATCGGCACACATTTCGAAGTCAGCCAGGCTGAAACGCCGTTGCCGGAAACCCACCGCCAGATCGATGCGCTGGACGAAGAAATCGCCCTGAGCCGCAACCAGATTGCCGCGCTCGCCGGCAAAGGTCCGGGCGCGGGCGCGCAGTTGCAGCGTCCGACGCTGTCGCTCGCTGCTGCGTTGAAACTACCGTCGGCTCTGCCCGCCGAATTGCTCGGTCAGCGGCCGGACGTGGTCGCCAGTCGCTGGCAAGTGGCGGCGCAGGCGCGTGGAATTGATGTGGCGCATGCCGGGTTTTACCCCAACGTCGATCTGGTCGGCAGCCTCGGCTATATGGCGACCGGCGGTGGCGCGCTGGAGTTTTTGACCGGCAAGAAACTCAACTACAACGTCGGCCCGGCGATCTCTTTGCCGATCTTCGACGGTGGCCGACTGCGTGCCGAACTCGGTGAAGCCTCCGCTGGTTACGACATCGCCGTGGCGCACTACAACCAGACGCTGGTGAATGCGCTGAAGAATATTTCCGATCAGTTGATCCGCCGCGAGTCGATGGACAAGCAGCAAGGCTTCGCCGCCGAATCGGTTGCCACGGCGCAGAAGACTTACGACATCGCGATGATCGCTTATCAGCGCGGCCTCACCGATTACCTCAACGTGCTCAATGCGCAGACGTTGCTGTTCAAACAGCAGCAGGTGCAGCAGCAGGTGCAGGCGGCGCGGTTGACTGCGCATGCCGAGTTGGTGACTGCGCTGGGTGGTGGCCTCGGGGCTGGCAACGACGTGCCGACTGCTGAGAAAACCCAAGCGCCGAAAACCCCGGTTCTCCTGCATTGAACACACATCAAATTGTAGGAGTGAGCCTGCTCGCGATAGCGGTGTATCAGTCAACAGAAATGTTGGATGTAAAATCGCCATCGCGAGCAGGCTCACTCCTACAGGGATCGCGTCTTGCCTGAATTCTTGAGCACAATTAAATGACCCCCTTGCCCGCACCACTGCGCTGGCTCTACTCCCTGGAATGGCGCCGTGGTTTCTTCGACTGGGCGCGCAGCGATGGCGTGACCTGGGTCTACATCTTCAAGGTGTTGCTCGCCGCATTCCTCACCCTGTGGCTGGCCATGCGTCTGGAATTACCGCAACCGCGCACGGCGATGATCACCGTGTTCATCGTCATGCAGCCGCAGAGCGGCCAGGTGTTCGCCAAGAGTTTCTATCGCTTTCTCGGCACCCTCGCCGGCTCGGCGATGATGGTCACGTTGATCGCGTTATTCGCGCAAAACACCGAGCTGTTTCTCGGCTCGCTGGCGATCTGGGTCGGCATCTGCTCGGCCGGCGCTGCGCGTTGCCGCAACTTCCGCGCTTACGGTTTTGTCCTCGCCGGTTACACCGCAGCGATGGTCGGGCTGCCGGCGCTGGCGCACCCGGATGGAGCGTTCATGGCGGCGGTGTGGCGGGTGCTGGAAATCTCGCTGGGGATCCTCTGCTCGACCCTGATCAGCGCCGCGATCCTGCCGCAAACCGCCAGCGCGGCGATGCGCAACGCCTTGTATCAGCGTTTCGGTGTGTTCGCGTTGTTCGTCACCGATGGCTTGCGCGGGCGCAGCAAGGCCGAGTCTTTCGAGGCGAGCAATGTGCGCTTCATTGCTGAAGCCGTGGGGCTGGAAGGGCTGCGCAGCGTGACCGTGTTCGAAGACCCGCACATGCGTCGGCGTAACGGTCGACTAAGTCGGTTGAACAGCGAATTCATGGGCATCACTACGCGCTTCAACGCCCTGCATCAATTGCTCGAGCGCTTGCGCGGCAATGGTGAAGAACGCGTTGTCGCCGCGATCAAACCGGGCCTGCAGGATCTCGCCGAAGTGCTCGACGGCTTCAGTGGTCGCGCCCTGACCAGCCCCGATGCCGGCCGTTTGGCGACCGCATTGGCGAGCTATAAGGAAGGCCTGCCGGCCCGCGTGCGCAGCCTGCGCGCGATCTTTCAGGACACCGAGCCGAGCGAAGCCGAACAACTGGATTTCCACACCGCGTACGAATTGCTCTATCGCTTCGTCGATGATTTGCACAGTTATGCACAGACCCACGCGTCATTGGCCGATCACCGCCACGAACGTGAGCGTTGGGACGAGCCGTTCACCCCGCAAACCAACTGGTGGGCCGCCGCTGCGTCGGGCATTCGCGCCTCGTTCATTCTCATCGTGCTGGGCAGTTACTGGGTCGCCACCGCTTGGCCAAGCGGCGCGACGATGACGCTGATCGCTGCCGCCACCGTGGGCCTCTCGGCTGCTACGCCGAACCCGAAACGCATGGCGTTCCAGATGGCGTGCGGAACCTTCCTCGGTGCCCTGATCGGCTTCGTCGAGATGTTTTTCATCTTCCCGTGGATCGATGGTTTCCCGCTGCTGTGCGTGATGCTCGCGCCGGTGATCGTGCTCGGCTCGTTCCTCACCTCGCGGCCGCAATACGCCGGCGTCGGCCTCGGTTTGCTGATCTTCTTCAGCACCGGTTCGGTGCCGGACAACCTGACCATCTACAACCCTTACACCTTTATCAACGACTACATCGCCATGGTCATGGGCATGCTGGTCTGCGCCGCTGCCGGTGCAATTATTCTGCCGCCGAACAGCCGCTGGTTGTGGAAGCGCCTGGAACAGGATCTGCGCGGGCAAGTGGTCTACGCGATCAGCGGCAAACTGAAAGGTCTGGCCTCGAGTTTCGAGAGCCGCACACGTGATCTGTTGCATCAGGCTTACGGCCTCGCGGCGGGTCAGCCGAAGGTGCAAAAGAACTTGCTGCGCTGGATGTTCGTCGTACTGGAAGTCGGCCACGCGATCATCGAGTTGCGCAAGGAACAGGCGATCCTGCCGGTGCACCCGGCCTATGCCGAGTCGCAGCCGTGGCGCCAGGCTATCCGCGTGATGGGCCGGGCGCTGGTGCGACTGTTCCTGCAACCGAACTCCAGCAATCTCGAGCGCGCACTGGTCGCCGTCGATCACGCAATCAGCCGCGTCGCGGCGACCGATGAACCGTTCGCGCCGCACTTCGATACCTCGGCATTACGGCGGGTGAAGAGCTATCTGCACTTCATCCGTACCTCGCTGCTCGACCCGCAATCACCGCTCGCTGCCTACGCCATCGCCAAGCCCGAAGGACTTGCCCATGCCTCGTGAAATCGCCTTCCACGGCGTGTACATGCCGACCATGACCTTGATGTTTTTTATCGCTGCGGCACTGGCCTGGGCGGTGGACCGGTTCCTGTCCGGGTTCGACCTGTACCGCTTTTTCTGGCACCCGGCGCTGCTGCGTCTGAGTCTGTTTACCTGTCTGTTCGGCGCCATGGCGCTGACTGTCTACCGTTGAGAACGATCTGATGAAAAAGTTTTTCAGCCTGCTCGCGACCCTGCTGGTGCTGGCCCTGGCGTTGTGGATCGGCCGCACGTTGTGGGAGCACTACATGAACACGCCGTGGACCCGCGACGGTCGCGTGCGTGCCGATATCATCAACGTCGCCGCCGACGTTACCGGTGAGGTGATCGACGTGCCGGTGCGTGACAACCAACTGGTGAAGAAGGGTGATTTGCTCATGCAGATCGACCCCGAGCACTACCGCATCGCGGTGAAACAGGCGCAGTCGCTGGTCGCCTCGCGCAAGTCGACGTGGGAGATGCGCAAGGTCAACGCCCATCGCCGCGCCGATCTGGACAACCTGGTGATCTCCAAGGAAAACCGTGACGACGCCAGCAACATCGCCGATGCCGCGCTCGCCGATTACCAACACGCGCAGGCGCAACTGGAAGCTGCCGAACTCAACCTCAAACGCACCGAAGTGCGCGCGGCGGTCGACGGTTACGTGACCAACCTCAACGTGCATCGCGGTGACTACGCGCGCATCGGCGAGGCGAAAATGGCCGTGGTCGACATGAACTCGTTCTGGGTTTACGGCTTCTTCGAAGAGACCAAACTGCCCAACGTGAAAGTCGGTGACAAGGCCGACATGCAGTTGATGAGCGGCGAAGTCTTGAAGGGCCACGTGGAAAGCATTTCCCGCGGCATCTATGACCGCGACAACCCGGAAAGCCGCGAACTGATCGCCGATGTGAACCCGACGTTCAACTGGGTGCGGTTGGCGCAGCGGGTGCCGGTGCGGATTCACATTGATGAAGTACCGGAGGGTGTTCTGTTGGCGGCGGGGATTACTTGCACGGTGGTGGTGCGGCAGGATGCTGTGGATAACTGACCGACCGCGTTGACTGAATCGCGAGCAGGCTCACTCCTACACTGGATCTGCGTTACACCGAAGATCCCCTGTAGGAGTGAGCCTGCTCGCGATGGCGTCGACCCGGTCTCAGAGTTTGCCGCGCAAACCGAAGCGCCTCATCAACGTCGACTCCAGCAACCCCTTTGGCAGCAACGCCGCCAACAACGGCAACGCGCGACTGCCATTGCCGATGCGGATCAAGCGCGGCGGTTTGTTCTGCTGCACAGCCTTCAACAGTTCAGCCGCAAACTCACTGGCCGGCGTCGGCTTGTCCTGCGACGCCTTGGCCCGCGCGCGAATACCTTCGCGCAGGGGAAACCACGGTGATTGTTCATTGATCAATTGCTCGGCCTCGTGCCCGGCGTTTTTGGCAAAACTCGATTGAATCGCCCCCGGCTGCACTTCCATCACGCGAATGCCGAACGGCGCCAGTTCCATGCGCAGTGCATCGCTCAAGGCATGCACCGCCGCTTTCGAGGCGCAGTAAGCACCGGCAAACGGCGTGACCAAAACCCCTGAAACACTGCCGATATTCACCACCAATCCTTTGGCCCGGCGCAGCACCGGGAACAGTGCGCGCGTAACGCCAACAATCGAAAACACATTGGTTTCGAACTGGCGCTGCATGGCCGCCACACCGCCATCGAGCAGCGGCCCCATGGCGCCGTACCCCGCGTTGTTGATCAGCACATCAAGGCCGCCGTGTTGCTGGTTGATCCGCTCGCCAAGTTGCTCCAGCGCCGCGCTGTCATTGACATCGAGTTGCACGGCGGTGAACCCGGCAGACGCCAGCAACGCCACATCTTCAGCCTTGCGCGCACTGGCCCAGACTTCGAAGCCGGCAGCTTTGAACGCATCGGCGAGGGCGCGGCCGATGCCGCTGGAACAACCGGTAATCAACGCAACGGGCATGGCGCATTCCTTGTGCAAAAAAGTGGGGAAGGGAGGATCAATCGGAGAAACTACCCTGCAAGCGCTCGGCGCGAAACTCCAGGGTTTGCGGGCGATAACCGGGACGCAGCGGCGGCATCGGCAGGCAGTCTTCCCAGTCGCCGCCGGCCTGCAATTCGCCGGGACCGCGATAGCGCGGGGCAGTGTATTGGTTGTCGGCCAGATTCACCGTGTCACCCGGCGCATAGGCAGCGATGCGCCAGCGCAGTTCGGTCAGGGGCACGTCGTTGGCGTTTTTCATTTTCAGTTGCAGCGGACGATCCGCCGGGCATTGTTCGGGAGCGTAGGCGATACGCATCTCAAGGCGCGCCAGTTGCTTGATCTCGCGGTTGTCCAGCCACACCACCCACATGGCCACGAAACCCAGGCCAATCGCCGCCGCCACGGAAACCGGCAAGGCCTTGGCCGGATAGCGCAGCAGGAGGATCAGCCAGGTGATGACCAGCAAGATGCCGATGAACATGTGGGAACGCTCCGTGAGTTTGTGCGCACCATCCTACCGAAGGCTCAGCGCAATGGACATTTGTTGCGCACGGGATTTAACCGTTGGTCGGAACTGTAATTTCTGACAGTAGGCGCATCGCCAAGCGTCTGCTCAGATCATTGCAGGCGCAGAGGACGCAGTTATCGAGCGGGGTGAGCTACATGGACATGTTCAGCAAAACACCGGTGCTGGCAGTGAACGACCCACGCGGGCTGGCCGTTCGCAGGGTCGATTACTGGCGTTGCGACGTTAATCAAGCACTTGAACCGCGCATCCATCGCACGGCCCACGATGCGGCGGGTCGCGCGGTGACGCAGTGGGACCCGCGATTGTGGGCGCTACAAAGCGATGATCCGCTAGCGCCGGCCAACCTAAGCACCGTTTACTTGTTGAACGGGCAGATTCTGCGCTCGAACAGCGTCGACGCCGGGGTGCAGCTCAGTCTGTTCGGTCTGGGCTCAGAGACATTGACGGATTGGGACAGCCGAGGCACCCGCCGGGACATTGAGCATGACCTGTTACTGCGGCCGACGGCAGTGTTCGAAGCTGGTGAGCTGCAACCACGCCGTTGCGCCGAGCGTTTTGGATATGGTCAGCCGGGTGATGCCGATCAGGCGCGTAATCAGCTTGGCCAACTGATTCGTCACGAAGACCCGGCGGGAAGCGTGCTGTTCGAGGTCTTCGCGATCACCGGGGAGAACGTTGAAAGTACCCGGCATTTCACCCTTGAACCCGTCTCCCCGGATTGGCCTGAGCCAATCGATGAGCGCCAGCGTTTGCTCGAGCCCGGTGAGGGCGCAATGACCCATTGGCGTTTCGGGCCCCTCGGGGCGGTGCTCGAGCAGATCGATGCGAAGGGTAACCGGCATGTCAGTGAGTTGACCCTCGATGGAGGCTTGCGCGCCCGCCGTCTGCAGTTGAGCCATCAGACTGAGTGGCGGGCGGTGGTCAGCGATATTCACTACAACGCAGAAGGGCTGGTCACGCAGGAACTGGCAGGCAATGGCGTGCTGACAACGCTGACCTACCGTGAAGAGGATGGACGTCTGATGACGCGTCACGCCGAAACCGGTCAGGGTGTGGTCTTGCAGAATCTGCTGTACCAATACGACCGGACAGGCAATGTGCTGAGCATCGAAGACCGGGCGCTGCCCGTGCGCTACTTCGCCAACCAGCGCATCGAACCGATCAGCCGCTTCACCTACGACAGCCTCTACCAATTGTGTGAGGCCCGCGGATGGGAGGCAGGGCCGGGCGATGGCGGCCCGACAGCGATCGCCAACTATTTGCAAACCTATGGTTATGACGCTGGCGGCAATCTGCTCAAGCTGACCCACGTCGGTGCACAGAGTCCAGGTCATGATCTGCAGGCTGCCCGCTACAGCAATCGCTGCCTGCCCTGGTGCAATGGCGTGCCCCCCGACGAGGCAGAGATCGCCGCAGCGTTCGACGCTCGCGGTAACTTGCTGCTGCTGGATCAAGGCCGGCAGTTGCAGTGGAATCTGCGCAATCAACTGGATGCGTTCGTGGCGGTGCAACGCGATTGCGCTGCGGATGATCACGAAGTCTATCTCTACGACGGCGCTGGTCAGCGTGTACGCAAGATTCGGTCGCTGCAGACCAGGGTTCGTGCTGTCGTTACGCAGGTACGCTACCTCCCTGAACTGGAATTGCGCACCGATGCCGGCACCGGCGAGGTGCTGCAAGTCATCACGGTGCAGACCGCCCTGAACAGTGTTCGTGTTCTGCACTGGGAGAGTCCGCCGCCAGCAGGCGTTAACGATCAGTATCGCTACAGTTTCAATGATCATCTGGGATCGATCAGTCTGGAACTGGCGGCAGATGCGCAACTGATCAGCCGCGAGCATTTCTATCCATTCGGGGCGACCGCGTGGAGTGAGGAAAGCGACATCAGTTACAAAACCGTGCGTTATTCGGGCAAGGAGCGTGATGCCACGGGTCTGTACTACTATGGTTTTCGTTATTACATGCCGTGGTTGCAGCGCTGGCTCAACCCTGACCCGAAAGGTTTTATCGACGGGCCGAATCTGTACCAGATGGTCGGTAACTCACCGATGCGGCATGCCGACAGCGACGGCGGTAAAAAGACCGATACGTCAGAGTTGGCTGACAGTGCACAAGAGCAGAAGGCATTGCTGGATTCGATGACTTCGGCTGCTGCGGATGTCAGAAATTCGTTACTCAATCACACGCAGGCGCGGCACCGCTTTCAGGCGCTGGTCAGGCGGGTGACGACGCAACTGAGCAGCAGTCTGGTCAGAACTGGAGCTAAGGCTTTGGGGGGCGCGGCAGGCACAGCGTTGGGGGGAACATTGGGGCCGGTAGTGGGTGCACTCGGGGGGCAGGTGGGTGAGAAGGCCGGCACCGCGCTGGCGAACGTCGTCATCGAAAAGGTCGTGGACACCTTTCAGTTGAACCGTCCTATCAACTTCAAGGGCAGCGAGATGAATCCGAAGGCGTTCGTTGAAAGCGTGGCGCCAAAAACGAAACCCAGTCTCGCCAAGGTAAAACTGGAGTTGGCCGCCCATGATCCGCGCACTGCCGACGGTCGATCACGTCTGGTGAAAATGGCTGGCACCAAGGCGGAGGACAAAGTAATCGAGATAATCGCCGACAAACTGGGACCGGAGGCACCGGGTCTGGTCCAGACGGTACGGGAGTTCGCCCATGCTTCGCGAGGTTTGAATGCCGAGGCGTTAAGTGAAGCTTACGAACATATTCCGGTAGACATCGACATGGCAACGTTCAGGATGTCAGCCATCTTGAACGAGTTGGCGACTGCCGGCAGTTCAGATCCTGAGCTTTTCGAAACGGTTGCAGGGCTTTCAATGCAAACATCGAACACTGTTCAAACGCTGGAACGGACTCAGGACTTCATTGGATTTATTGCACCGACGCCATACGCCGGGAGGCAGCAATCGCTGGGAGGAAGTTCCCGGCCAAAACTGATCCGACAACATTCGCTCGGCTGAAAAAAAGCCCCCGCCCAACCCGCTGCGGATAGGGGACGCAGCGGGCTGGACGGGGGCTTCTTGTTTTATCGATCAGTTACTGCGCGATGGTTTTCACCGACACGCCGCGTTCGATCGGGGTGGAGCGGCCGTAGATATCTTCGAAGCGTTCGATATCGTCTTCACCCAAGTACGAACCCGATTGTACTTCGATGATTTCCAGCGGGATCTTGCCCGGGTTGCGCAGACGATGCACCGAGGCGATCGGGATGTAGGTCGACTGGTTTTCGCAGAGCAGGAACACGTTTTCGTCGCAGGTCACTTCGGCGGTGCCGCTGACCACGATCCAGTGCTCGGCGCGGTGATGGTGCATCTGCAGCGACAGGCACGCGCCCGGTTTCACCGAGATGTGCTTGACCTGGAAACGCCCGCCCATGTCCACCGAGTCGTACGAGCCCCACGGACGATAGACTTCGCAGTGGTTCTGGGTTTCGCTGCGGCCCTGCTCGTTGAGCGTGTTGACCATCTGCTTGACGCCCTGAACCTTGTCTTTGTGGGCGATCATCATGGCGTCTTTGGTTTCGACCACGACAATGTTTTCCAGACCGATCACCGACACCAGTTTGCCGTTGCCGTGGATCATGCAGTTCTTGCTGTCCTGAATCACCACATCGCCTTTGGTGACGTTGCCGTTGGCGTCCTTCTCGTTGACTTCCCACAGCGAAGACCAGCAACCAACATCGCTCCAGCCTGCGGTCAGCGGCACCACGCAGGCGCGCTGGGTTTTTTCCATGACGGAGTAGTCAATGGAGTTGTCCGGGCAGCAGGCGAAGGTGGCTTCGTCGAAGGTGATGGTGTCGGCGTCCTGCTGGCTGCGCTCGAGGGTCAGCAGGCAGGTGTCGTAGATGTCCGGATCGTGTTTTTTCAGTTCTTCGAGGAAGCGGCTGGCGCGGAACAGGAACATGCCGCTGTTCCAGTAGTAACCGCCGGACTCGACGTACTCGGTGGCACGTTTGACGTCAGGTTTTTCAACGAAATGCGAAACGCGGCTGACGCCTTCGGGCAGCAGCGAGTCGCCGGTGGATTTGATGTAGCCGTAACCGGTTTCCGGTTTGGTTGCCGGCACGCCGAACAGGACCATTTCGCCGTTTTCGGCAGCAACGGTGGCGAGGGCGAGGGCGCGTTGCAGGGCTTTCTGATCTTCCAGCACGTGGTCGGCCGGCAGCACCAGCATCAACTCGTCACGACCTTCATTGACCAGCATCATCGCGGTCAGCGCCACGGCCGGCGCGGTGTTGCGGCCGAACGGTTCCATGAGGATGCGCTGGCATTCCAGCTTACGGTTGGCCAACTGCTCGTTGACGATGAAGCGGTGATCCTTGTTGCAGACCACGATCGGGGTGTCCATGCCTTCGAACACCAGACGCTCGAGGGTCTGCTGGAATAGAGTGTGTTCGCCGGTCAGGGCGAGGAACTGTTTAGGGAACTGCTTACGCGAAAGCGGCCAGAGACGCGAACCGCTACCACCTGACAAGATCACCGGAATCATATTGTTTACTCCATAAAATCGATTGGTTAGAGGCACGAACGCTGTGTCGTTTCACTCTTGTTTTTGTCTCGTGTCCGAACTCTCACCTCGGTCCCTGTGGGAGCCTGGCTTGCCAGCGATGGCATCACCTCGGTGTATCTGCAGAACAGAGGTGTCTGCATCGCTGGCAAGCCAGCTCCCACAGGGAGCCGGGTCAGTTCGGAAAATTCGTTAGCGAGTCGATACCGGGCGTTTCACCCAGACTGGCGACAGGCTGCTGCCGCTGCCGGTGACGTACAGCACCGCAGCTTCGCCGCGCTCAAGGGCGACCGGTTTCACGTCGCCGACTTTCTTGTCACCTTCGTACAGCGCCAGGCTGACTTTCACCGGGTTGATTTCACGTTCGCCACGGCCCTTGGCGGCCACGTTCGGCACCACGTCGGTCTTGCCGTCGGCGGTCTTCAGGGTCAGCGGCTTGTCGCTGAGGTTCTGTACGCGCACCAGGGATTTCTGCTTGTTCTTGAACGGCGGCTCTTCGATCAGTTGCGGCGCGCCGGAAGCGTTGTTGACCAGGGTGTAGTAGTGGTCACCAGCGAGTTTCACCGGCAGGGTCTGGCTGCCGACCTTGGCGCTGTAATCACCGCCCGGCATGAAGCTGAAGTCGCTGCTGGCCAGTGGTGCAACGTCGCTCAGGTTGGTGCTGCCGACAGTCGCGCTGACTTCAGCGTTGCTGGCGTTGTAGACACGCACAAAGGTCGAACCTTTCGGTGCGGTCGGGCCGTACAGGGCGGCGTCGCCACCGGCAAAGGCTGGGACGGAAAGCACGCTGAGGCCAGCAACCAGTGCGAAGCTTTTAGCGAGACGACGAGGAGTAGTAGTGAAAGTCATGGTGTACCTCTCTTTCAGTTTTGCGCCCGATCGGGCGTCTCGGATTTAGTGTTGATTGCTACGTTTTGTTGGCGCGCGCCGGCTTGTTTAAGCTCTGCGACCCACTGCGGGTCGGCGTCACCGATTTCGTTGTTCACAGGCAGATAACGTTCAGGAAACTCCCAGATCAGCACCTGCGGCGGGCTGTTCTTGAAGTCATCGCTTTTCAGGTAGCTGAGCATCGGCAGGATCGGGCCGTGGCCGTCTTCGGCGTAGCTCACCACGTCGCTGTGCAGCGCTTGTTTCAGTGCTCCGACGAAGTTCCAGTTAGGGTTGGCGCTATAGCTGGTGCCGACCAGTGCCACCGGCACTTCATTGCTGGCGAACAGCGCGTCGTCACCGGCAGGCTGATCGCCGGCCGCGACGGTGTTGCGCTTTTGCAGCGGCTCTTGCGCCGGCATCAGGTTTTCAAACAGCGGATCGAGCGGCAGGAACAAGCGCAGATCGCCCTTGTGCGTGACCTTCTCCGCTGGCGTGGTAACAAAGCGCTGCGGCTCGCCGCTGAGCGGGAACTTGTCAGCGATGGTTTTTGCCAGGGTGTTCGCGGCAATCTCGGCGCCTTCCGGCGTCCAGTGCGTGTCGGTGCGCAGGAACACTTGCTGACCATTCTGCTTGGCCTGTTGCAGTGGCTTGAGCAGGTCAGGGGCGAGGATCTTGTCCGCCGCGACGCGGTGGTGGAAATCCTCATAGAGGTTTTCGTGAATGCTCGCCGGCTTCACTTCACCCAGGTGCTCCGGGTACAGACGAACCTTGGCCGGCACGATCGCCATCACCAGTTTCACGCCTTTCTCTTTCAGGGTCTGGCGCACGCCTTCGACCAGCGCGTAGTTGCCTTGCAGGTTCAGCTCTTCGTTGACGATCGGGTTGAATTCCTCATCGCTGTACAACCACTGATCGCGACCGAGCACCACGCCCGGACGACCTTCGTTGAACAGTTTGAAATCCAGCGCGGCCCAGAGGTTGGTGCCCAGACGCTTGATCGGGAATTCTTCGTCGTAATGGGTTTCCACAGCCTTGGTCCAGCGGCCGTTAAGCACCGTCGCATCGGCGTTGGTGCTGAAGCCGAAGAAGCTGCGTACCGACCACAGACCCAAGACCAACAGGGTCACCAGGAACAGGGCGATGTAGAAGATGCGTAATGAGCGGGTCATGTCAGATCCCTCAGAACTGGAAGTAAAGGAACGGCGAGAAGCTTTGCGCCGAAAGTTTGAGAATCGAGGCGATGAACAGCAGCAGGATCAGGCCGCGCATCACGTAACGCGACCAGTCCGCGCTCCAGTAGGCCGGTTGTACCTGGGCTTCGACGCCGACGGTGTAGCCAGGCTCGTGGATGCTTGCCGGGTTTTCGCCGGGTGCGGCTTTGATCATTCCCGGCGTCGCGGTGGCAGGGCCGTTGGCCTCGACGTTGACTTCCGGTTTGCTCTTGGCTGGCGGCTGATTGGTGTACAGATCGCGCAGACCGAAGAACGCCAGCGTCACGTACGCAACAACCAAAGTCGCCACTTGCAGACCGGTGAGGCTGGCCTGATTAAGTTCCGACAACGACCATTCACCGAAGCTGAACATCGCGCCGTACATACGACCGGCGACGTGCAGGTTCTCGGCGCGGAAGATCACCCAGCCCATGACCACGAGCAGGAAGGTCAGCGCCCAGCGGATCGGGTTGAGGCTGCGCGGCGAGGTGTTCAGGCCCAGCGCTTTTTCAATCGCCAGCCACATGCCGTGCCAGGCGCCCCAGACGATGTAAGTGATGTTCGCGCCGTGCCACAGGCCACCGAGGAGCATGGTCAGGAACAGGTTGCGGTAAGTCATCAGCGTGCCTTTACGGTTACCGCCGAGAGTGATGTACAGATAGTCACGCAGCCAGGTCGACAGGCTGATGTGCCAGCGGCGCCAGAACTCGGTGATCGACTGGCTGATGTATGGCTGTTTGAAGTTTTCCATGAAGCGGAAACCCATCATCAAGCCCAGACCGATGGCCATGTCGCTGTAACCGGAAAAGTCGAAATACAGCTGTGCGGTGTACGCCAGCGCGCCGAGCCAGGCATCACCCGTGGTCGGGTTTTGCAGGGCGAAACAATGGTCGGCGACCACCGCGAGGGTGTCAGCGATGAAGACCTTCTTGATGAAACCCTGCATGAACCGCGTGCAGCCCTCGGAGAATTTATCGAGGGTGTGCGTGCGGTTGTTGAACTGGTCGGCGAGGTCGCGGAAACGCAGGACCGGGCCGGCAATCAGGTGCGGGAAGATCGCCACGAACGCTGCGAAGTCGATCAGGTTGCGCGTGGCCGGGGTATCGCCGCGATACACGTCGATGATGTAGCTGATCGACTCGAAGATGTAGAACGAGATACCGATCGGCAGCAGCACGTGGGTGAGGATGAACGGCTCAAGACCGACCGAAGTCATCATCGCATTGATGCTGTCGACGCCGAAGTTGGCGTACTTGAAGTAGCCGAGGATGCACAGGTCGACTGCTACGCCGAGCAGCAGCCAGCGCTGCGCCGGTTTGGTTCTGACGCCGGCGGCACCGACTTTGAGGCCGATCCAGTAGTTCCACAGCGTGACGGCGGCGAACAGCGCGAGGAAGTCCACACGCCACCAGGCGTAGAACACGTAGCTGGCGATCAGCAGCAGCAGGTTGCGATAGCGTTGCCCGCTCAAGTAGTACAAGCCGAGAAAGATCGGCAAGAACAGAAACAGGAACACGTTGGATGAAAATACCATCCCGATCTCTCCATGTTTGAACCAACAGTCAAGGGCCAAAGCCCCCCCAAACCCCCCGTGGTAGTGGAGGGGTGAAACGGTGTTTCTGTCAGGGTTGTGCAGGGCCTTGAAAACTTGCCCTCACCCCCCGCCCTCTCCCGGAGGGAGAGGGAGCCTGATCTCCATGGTTTTCAGAAAAGGAGATCGACTCGATATTTCTTTGCAGCCTGATCTCGATTGTTTTTCAACACCTGAGATCGGCTCGGTATTTCTGTGCCGCCTGATCTCGATTGTTTTTCAACACCTGAGATCGGCTCGGTATTTCTGTGCCGCCTGATCTCGGTTGTTTTTCAACACCTGAGATCGACTCGGTATTTCATTTCGGCGTAACTCGCGCAGCCACCTCGGTCAGTTCCCTCTCCCTTTGGGAGAGGGTTAGGGTGAGGGGCTTTTGCTTTATGAGCCTTTGTTGCCCTTTTCATGCGACGGGTCGTAGACCTTGGTCAGGTCGCCGCCGAGGCGGAAAGTCTTGAACGGTTGCATGCCATGCTTCTTCTCGATGACATCCGGCGCACAGGTGTAGAGCGTGCAGAACGGTTCGAGCCAGGCGAATTTCATGTCCTCTTTCAAGTCGGTCATGTCCTGCTCTTTACCGTTCTTCTTCTCGAATTCATCCGGGTCTTTCACCCCAGACAACACCCGATCACCCAGACGCTTCAGCGCGCCGTTGTTTTCCTGACGCAAATCAACACCATTGACCTGAGCAAAACTGGCGATCATCGCCAGCGGCGGCAGGGCGTAGTTGTGATAGGCGAGGGCGCGTTGCTGGCGCTTGAGTTCGTTGGGCAGGAAGCCGTCGGCATCGACTTGATTGACGCCAACCTTGTATTCCTTCACCGCCCAGTCAAACAGGTCGCGGCGGTTGGTCGCGACCGAGGTAGCCATCACCGACCATGCAGCCCAGTAGGAATGGTTGTTGGTTTTTTCCAGCGGCAGGTTGTCCCAATCGCTGACCACCTGATCAGCCATTTTGCTGAACCACGCCTCAATCAACTGCGCTTCCTGTTGATGCTGGGCCAGCGGATGCGAGTCGGAGAACTTCAGGCGAATGTACGAAGAGGCCATGCTGCCCAGCGCCCATTTGCGCATCGACTTGCCGGTGTGGTTGAAGTCTTTCGACATCAACGCATCGGCCTTGGCCCACGCGGTCAGCCAGTTCAGCGTGCATTCGAGCTGCTCCGGACGCCCGTCGCGCATGAACTGCATCACCCGTTTGGCGGTGCCGCGTTCCAGCGTGGTGATGTCTTTGGTGGTGTCGCGAAAGGCTTTTTCCGACTGCACGTTCAGTGTCGCGCGGGCCTTGTTCGAACCTTCGTATTTGCTGCGAAATTGCAGCGGCCCAGTGTAGGGCGTCGGCATCGCATCGCAGCCTTCGCTTTTGTCACCGGTCTTGAATTTATCCACAGGCGCGAAATAGCCCTGAGGTGGACGCAGTGGTGCGGCGGCCTGCGCGGTGCCGGCGAAGATCGCCAGCCCGAGCAGCGTCGGCGCTAAAAGAGTTTTCAGTTTCGAGTTTCGCATAGCAGACCTCATTGCCCGACCTGAGCGGTTTGTTGCCCAGCGCCCGGGAATACGTTGCGTTTGCAGATTTTCGCTTCGACTTTCTGCGGCGCGGTGCCCGCTTCCGGGCCCTGGACTTCGACTGCCAGCAGGTTTTGCGAGGCCCAGTCTTCGTCCGTGCGCAGCTCAAAGGCGAAACGACCGTCGGTGTCGGAGGTTTCCGGTTTCTCGATCTTGATGTCCTCGTGGCGACCGTTCATGTACCAGAGGGTGGCTTGCAGGGTTTTCACCGAAGGGTCGGCGAAGCGGATGTCGACCTGATGGCTGCTGTTCTGCAGGTTCAGGTTCTTGCTGTTGACCAGCAGTTCTTGTTTGCTGCCCGGCTTGAGCGTGGTGCTCGCGGACATTTGCGCGTCTTTGCCTTCGCAGCCGTTGTCGAGCAGCGACATCATCTGGCGATAGATGGTTTCCTGGTCGAGGCGGTACAGCGGCGAGAATTCCCAGATGAGAATTTTCGGCGGGGTCTTCTGGAATTCGTCGCTGCCGAGGTACTGCAACATCGAACCTTCCAGGCCACCGCCGGGGAAGGCGACGTTGAGAATATCGGCGCCGATGGCTTCTTCGAGGAAGCCGGCGAAGTTGTAGTTCTTGCCGCTGTGCGAAGTGCCGACGAGGGTGATTTGTGGATTGCCGGAATCACCGAACAGGTCGCCGTCACCGGCCTCGCCCTTAGGCTCGGTGGTGAATTGATCCATGTACTGGATCGCGTAACTGGTGCCACACAGTTGCCCGGCCATGTTGTGCAGGGTGCCGGTCTTGCCCATGCGCCCGGAGCGTTTGGTTTCGAATTCACGCTTGGGAATGTCGGCGAAGGCCGGAATCTGCTTGACCTTTTCGGCGACGATTTTCGCTGTGCGCTGAGCACCGTATGGCGTCCAGTGCTGGTCGCCGCGGAAGTAGAAATCGTGGGCGGGCAGGGTGTCCGGCAGCGATTCGTTGGTCAGCGGCGACAGGTCCGGCACCACGTAACCCATCTTGGCGAAACGGCCGAGCATGGTCTTGTAGTTGCCCAGCGCTTTCTCGTAATCGAACGCGGCTTTTTCCTGCGGATTGAGTTTGTTGCGGTTCACCAGACCACGGGTCGGCTGGTAAACGATCACCAACTCGACGCCTTTGGCCTTGAACGCGTCGTGCAGCTGTTGCAGGCGTTTGTAGCCGGCCGGGGTGGTGTTGAACTCGGTGCGCAGATCTTCCTGCGTCCGGAACAGCCAGTCGCCTTGCGCTTGCACCAGGGTGGTGAAGTTCTGCTGATAACGCGTGGTGTAATTCTTCGCGTCATGGGCTGCCGGGCACAGGTTGCAGCACGGTTCGGCGCTGAACTTCGGTGGCGTGGCGGCGGCGCCTTCATCGGCGCGGGCGCCGTTGCTGGCCGCGAGAATGCCCACGGTCAGGGCCGACAGGCTGAGTAATCTGATCAAGTGTGGGTGCATAAAATTATCCTCAGTCCTGCATTTCGGTCTGGCGTTCGACAGGGTCGATCAGCACGGCTTTCTGCTGGCGCACCAGCAGGTCGAGAATTTCATCCTGGCGCTCGCCGAGGATGCCGTTGAAGCTGATGCCGCTGGATTTGGTCGGCGCCAGCATCGACACGCGATAAAGCTCGACGCTCAAGGGCGAATCGATCGACAGCGGGCCGCTGCCATTGGCCGCCAGTTCACCGCCAACGACGATCAGCGACACCTGGGCATCGAACGGGTCGAGCTTGATGTCACGGTCGGTGTCGGTGAGGTCCTTGATGTGGCCGTAGACGCCGGTCAAACCGTTGGCCATGGCGACGTTTTCGTAGAGGCGGATATTCACGCTGTTACGAATGCGGATGCCGTGGCGCTTGTTGCTGATGACCTTGTTGCCCCACAGCAGGTTGTCGGCGGACTCGTAGAGGGTGATGCCGTCGGTGTGGTTCTTGTAAATCTCGTTGTAGGCAATGATGTTGTTGACGCTGTTACGGTCGATCACCAGGCCGGAGAGGTGGTTATCGAAGCTCTTGTTGTTGAAGATGAAGCTGTCGTTGACCTCACGGGAAATAATGATCCCGTGCTTCTTCTTCGTACCGTGGACGGTGTTCTCCGCGATGATCAGACCGTGGGAACGGTCGTGCGGGTCGATGCCGTAAACGATGTTGTCTTTGTAGGTGTTGCCCTTGACCACGAAGTCGCGGGTCTCGTAGCAGTAGAAGCCGTACCACATGTCGGAGAACTCGGAGCCGACGATCCAGCCAGTCGGTTCAGGACGCTTGAGGACCTTGGCCATGTTCGGCGTGTACTGGGAAATACTCACGCCGTACGACTTACTGTTGGCGTAACCGAAACTGGCCATCTTGCTGTTGACGATGTAGGTCTCGGTGCCGCCCCAGGCGAGCAGGAACGGTCGGAATTCCTTCGGCGAACGGAAGGTTGCCGGGCCGTTGTCCTTTTCGCGCCAGCCAGTGACTTTGGTGTCACGCACGAACAACTGACCGTCGTTGACCATGAACGCACCGGCTTCTTGCGACAGGCGCAGTTCCTGGGTCTGACCGTCGATTTCGAGGATACCTTTACGGCCAACCACGATCGGCAGCTTCGACAGGTACACGCCCGGCGCGGTCTCGCTGAAATACTGCTTGGGCAGTTTCTGCGCCAGATCCTTGAGGTTCATGTAGCCGTCGTCGACGAAGATCGCCTGCGGGATACCGTGCTGACGCACCACCCATTCGGCCATCTTGTTGTCGCCGCCGATAAAGTCCTTAAGGGCGTCTTCCTGCATCATCCGGCGCACGCTGACTTTGCCTGCTTTGCTGCGGACGATTTTCGCGGCGGCGGCTTCGGCGGTGTAGCCGGAAATGTCCGGCAGTTTCGGCGCGGCCAGGTTCAGCGCTTCGGTCGGCGCGCTGCTGACGGTGTAGGTCTTGGCTTGTTGCAGCTCTTTGGCGGTGGTCACCGGCTTAACCGGCTCCACAGTCGCGAAGGCGCTGGCGCTGGCCAGCAGCATCGCGCCGGCCAGCAGGCTGAGTGAGCCTGTCCTGGTGCTGATCATGTCGGGCACTCCCTTGGCGGTTTGCATCAGAAGCGCCAGATCACGTCGATGAACGCGCGGTGCATGTACGAATCAACCTGCTTGCCGTAGGCATCGCCCGGTTTGAACACACCGCCACGGAAACGCACGAGGGCCGAAGGCTCGTCGATCGACTGGCTCAGCGCCGCCGGCAACAGGCCTTGCTTGAAGTACTTGGTGACGACCAGATCCATCTCCTGACCGAGATCCTTGTTGCCGTCTTCAAGCGGCAGCGAAGTACTGGAGAGGATCGCGCCGGTGGCGTCGTCGGTGTTGTTTTCCACCGCGTTGATGCCGTTGCTGCCCACTGGCTTGTTGCCGTCGACGCGCCAGAACTTGTGGTAGATCAGGCTGGCGTCGTACTCGTCGTTGACCATCCACGAACCGAACAGGGTCGCGGTCTGCATGTTGTTCATTTCGCCACGGAAGGCTTCACCGAAACGGTGAACCCGCGAGCGCGTACCGGTGTAGTTGGAGCGGTTGCTCTCCAGACCGGTCTGCTCGTAATCGGCGCTGGCGCGGGCGTAGGCACCGCCGACTTGCCATTGCGGATCAAGGCGCAAGCGCACACCGATGTCGGTGGCCCAGCCGTTGACGTCTTCGCTGCGCTTGGCTTGTGCCGGGCGCGAACCATCGGCGTTGAGGGCGTTGACGGTGTCGCGGTCGCCGCTCATGCCGGTGATGCTGCCCCAGTAGTTGACGGTGTTGGTGTTGCGCCAGTTGTAGGCGTCGCTGTCGGCGGTCAGGCCGATCCAGCTGATGTCGCCGTTCTCGGTCTTGTCCAGCGAGTCGCGTGGAACACCCGGCTCGGCGTAATCGAGTTTGCCGTCATCGTGGGTGTGGTGACCGCGAATGCCGACCCAGTTGCCCGGCGTCCACTGATAAGCCGCATCGGCGTAGGCGTGCAGGCGATCCTTGTCTTTCGGCGCCAGCTCTTTGAGGTCGGTACGGTATTCGCTGAAGCGTTCGGCGACACCGGCGTTGGCGCGCAACAGGGTGGTATCGAAGGTCCAGTTCAGCGCTTCGATGTTGGTGTCGCGCCATTGGCCGTCGTCATTGCGCAAACGTTGACGACCGAACTTGAGCATCTCGCCCGGGTACGGGGTGAGGCCGCTGTAACCGACCCAGAACTCGCGCATCGCCAGGTAGTTTTTCTTGGTTTTGCGATCACTGTTGTCGGTGGCTTGTTCACCGTCGGATTGTTGCAGGGTGTCGGTTTCGATGATGTCGGTCGAGGTCACGGCCTGGCCCATGGCGTAGGCGCTCCACGCGCCGCTTTCGCCGTAGATCCATGGACGCAGGTCGAGGCCGACGCCGTTGACGTCGCCGCCACCGGCGGTGCCGAGGTCACGGTCGTCTTCGGACTGGCCGGTGACTTTCACTTCGAGGCCGAAGTTCTTGGTTTCAGTCATCGCGGCCAGTGTCGGGCAAGACCAGATCAGCGCGAACGAAAGGCCAATACCGGCCTTCACGAATGGATTCAACTTCATAATTTTTCCTCGCCGTCTTCTTCTTGCAGGGCGTGCAGTTGCAGCGTGTTCGGGTTCAGAGCGCCACGGCTGGCTTGCTCTTGTTGCAGCAGACGTTGGGCTTCGGCCAGACGCTCGGGCGGCAGTTGCGCGGCGAGGGTGGTCGCCAGCTCATCGGCTTGCGGAGTGTTTTGCGCCTTGGCCAATTGGCTGAACACGTAGGCGTTGAGCGGGTCGGGCTTGGTGCCCTTACCTTGGGAGAACAGTTGGGCGATGGCGAAGTCGGCGCTGTTCTGGCCGTTACGCGCAGCCGTCAGCAGGTGGTCGAGAGCCTTCTGTGGGTAGACCTTGCCGAGGTAGCCACGGCGATAGATCTGGCCGAGGTAGTAGTCGGCGGCGACTTCGCGGCCAACGGCTTTCTGGAAATGTTCTTCGGCGACTTTGGCGTCGGCCGGGACCAGCTTGCCTTCGTAGTAGAGCTTGCCCAGCAACAGTTCGGCGCGCGGTTGGTCGGCGGCACGGCCGTTGTCGAGGTACTTCATCATCTGATCGACGTCACCCAGTTCCGGGTAGTCGTAAAGCAATTGCGCGAGGGTCACCCACGACGCCGGGTAGCCTGGAGCGATCGGCTCAAGCAGCGCCTGCGCGGTTTTCTCGTCGGGCTTGCCGAGGGTCGAATCGGCCAATACACGGGCCACGGAATCGACGCGCTGGGCGGTGACGGTGCCACGGCTGTAACCGGCCTGCAGCTGCTTGATCAACTCGGCTTGCTGTTCTGGCTGGGCACGTTTCTGATAGACCGTGGCCAGTTCGACGTAGCAGATGTCGGTGGTGTTGAGCGCGGCTTTGCAGATTTTTTCCACGTCATCCAGGTGCTGGTCGTAGGTGCCTTGGGTGCGATACAGCAGCACCTGCGCCAGACCCGCTTCCGGATAACCGGATTTGCGCCACTGATCGATCTGCTGCTGCGCGTTGATGTTAGGGAAGCTGTGCGGGTATTGCAGATAGAGCATCGCCAGCGGGATCAACGTGTTGCCTTCGCCATTGGCAGCGGCTTTTTTCAGCAGGCTTTCGGCTTCGTGGTGCTCGGCTTCAGTGGAACCCGGTTTGGCCACCAGCAAGCGACCAAGACGCGCCTGAGCACGCGGCGAAACACTGGCAGCGGCGCGGTAAGTCGCTTCGGCCTGTTTCATTTGCTCAGGGTCGCGGCTGTCGACCTGGATATCGGCGAGGCCGACTTGCGCTTCGCTGTAACCCAGATCAGCCAGTTGCTGGTAGTTCTGCGCGGCGGTGGCGGTGTCGCCACGCTTGAGCGCTTCGTTGGCCAGACGCTGATCGGGCAGGCCGGCGCAACCGGCCAGAGAGACTGCCAAAGCCAGCGAGCACACCACTAGTCCCATGTGGGAGCCAGCCTGCTGGCGATGCAGGCAACGCGGTGTTCCAGCTGTACCGAGCTGATCCAATCGCTGGCAAGCCAGCTCCCACAGGGATCGCGGTGTTTTCAGGATGGGTGGAGTAGTCACAGGCATGTCCTCGACTTAAAGACCGGCAGCCATGGCTTTGTCGATCAGCCAGTTCAGGTTCGGGCCACGGTCGCTGTTCACTTCCACCGGGCGGCCGGCGAGGCTGCTGTCGAGCGGCTCGTCAGGCTGGATCTGTACGCGGATATCGGAAGACAGGTCGGCGCTTTTCAAGCTGGTGCTGCTGACGATCTTGCCGGTGCGGGTCTTGTCTTCGCCGGCAATCTGGAAGCTCACCGGGGTGCCTGGACGCACGTCGCCGAACTGGCGATAGGAGAAGCGTGCATCGACGGTGGCCTGGGTATTGCGCGGCACCAGTTGGAAGATCACATCGCCCTTGCTCGCGTATTGACCGTCGGCGACCAGTTGCTGGGCCACGGTGCAATCGCATGGCGAAGTCAGGGTGCCGGTCATTTGCTTGCCGAACAGTTCTTCAACCTTGGCCGGCGACAGTTGATCTTCTTCCAGATGGCCCTTGAGCACATCGAGCATGCTGGTGCTGAAGGTCGCCAGTGGCGCGCCTTTGGCCGCGACGCCGTCGGACTTGACCAGGCTCTGCACGGTGCCGTCACGCGGCATGGTGATGTTCATCCCCGGCACGCTGACCAGACCGGCCTGCGCGTGGCTGACGAAGTACATGCCGTACACCGATTTGAAAATGAAACCCGCCGCGACCAGACCGACCGCGAAGATACCGGCGCTGAATGTCACCGCTTTCAGGCGACCGAACGGGGTCATGCCGGAGCCGCCGTCCTTGACCTTGCGCGCCTTGGTGAAGTTGTCGCGCTGCAGGGTCGCCAGCACTTCACCGATGCTGACGATGTCGCCGGCCAGGTGCGAAGTGATCAAGTGGCGCAGGGTGGAAATGTCCTGCGGCTCCAGATTCTGGAACTGGCAGCCGGCGCGGCCGGTCTGGCGATCGAAGGAACGTACTTGCAGTTCAACGTCCATGGCGATGCCGAGGTTGTCGATGACGAATTGCAGACGCGCCTTGTACACCTGGCCAATGGTCAGCGGCAGCTGCCCGGCGTTGAATGCCAGACCACCGGCAGACAGGTCGATGACCCGCGCTTCGACCGGTGTCCGGTCGGGACCGAAGAAGCGCAGTTTGGCCGGGATTTTCACGCGGGCGTGTTGGCGCTGGGCTTCGGATTCATGCACTACGTTGGCGTTGACGGCGGTATTCATAGGGGCGATTTCCTTGTTAATTCAATAGGGGCGGGTCAGACCATCATCAGCAGCACGGCGACAAAAATGCTGCCGGCGGAGAAGGTCATGGTCCGAGACGACCAGGTGTTGAACCAACGTTGAAAGCTGGCGAGATCACGGGTCAGGGATGTCGGTTGGCGAGTCCAGGATTGTTGGTCGAGGCGGAAGAACACGTAGATCTTCACCAGCGCACCGACGATCTGGTTGTAATACAGAATCGCTGGGTAAGCCGGGCCGATGCGGTGACCGGAACACGACAACAGCAACGTCAGGATCAGGCGGGTGATGCCGATCCACAGCAGGTAAACGAGGATGAACGCGGTGCCGTATTTGAAGCTGGCGATGAGCGCCACGGTCAGGCCGAGCAAGGAGGTCCACATCGACACGCGTTGGTCGAACAGCACCACCGAGGTGAACGCGCCGAGACGTTTCACACCCAGGCCCAGCGCTCGCGAGTTCTGCCGCAGGTTGTTGCCGTACCAGCGGAACATCAGTTTGCGGCTGGCCTTGATGAAGCTCTTTTCCGGCGGGTGTTCAACGGTGTTGATCGCCGCGTCAGGCACGTAGAAAGTGTCGTAGCCGAGGCGCATCAGGCTGAACCAGCTCGACTTGTCGTCGCCGGTCAAAAACTTGAAACGACCCAGACGCCAGTGTTGCAGCGAGTCGCTTTCAACGTCGGCGATGAATTCCGGGTTGGTCACCACAGTGGCGCGGAACACCGACATACGACCGGTCATGGTCAGTACGCGTTTGGACAGGGCCATCGAGCACATGTTGATGTGGCGCTGGGCGAAACGCAGCTTGTGCCATTCGCTCATGATGTAGCCGCCGCGCACTTCGCAGAACTCGTTGGTGGTCAGGCCGCCGACGTTGCCGAACAGCTGGAACCACGGCACGGTCTTGCGCACGGTGCCTTCGCCGAGCACGGTGTCGCCATCGATCACGGCCACCACGGCGCGGTCGTCCGGCAGGTGACGGGAGATCGCGCGGAAACCATAGGCCAGGCCATCACGTTTGCCGGTGCCGGGAATGCGCACGAAGTCGAGCTTGACGCGGTCGGGCGGATTCATCCGTGCCCACAGCGCCTTGACCAGCAGCTCATCGGACATTTCGACGATCGAGCAGACCACGGTGGTCGGCAGTTCGCAGTCGATGGCTTCGCGGATCACCGAGCTGTAGACCTGCGCAGTGGTGAGCGCGTCGATCCGGAAACTGGTGACCATCAGGAACACATGCGACGGGTCCGCCGCCTTACCCAGCTTGCGCACTTTGCGGCGCAGGTGCGGGTAAACGATGTAGAGAAAAATCATGCCGCGCACAAAGTGCGTTGCACCCATCGAGTAGCGCCAGATACCCACGGCGCCAATCAGGAAAATGAAGTCCTTCGACTCGGAGTCGAATGTGGACGTGGGCAGCATCAAGGCCAGGCCCATCAGCAGACTGAGATAAAAAAGCCAGCCGGCTGATTGCAGAAAAAAATGTTTGAGCTTGCTCATCAGCGTCATCCGAAGGTAAGGGAGGCTTCAAGCTGCAAGCTCCGAGCTGCAAGTCCCGCAGCTCGAAGCTTGTCGCTTAGGTCTGCATTACCAGCAGATACCCTCGGTGCGCGTACCGGCGTCGGTGGCTTTGGCCATGAAGCCGACCAGGTCGATGACCTGCTTGCCGTGCGGCGCTTGCTGGGCCAACGGGCGGAACTTCTCGTCGCGGTTACCAAGGATGATCACGTCGGAGTTGTCGATCACCGAATCGAAGTCCGCGTTGAGCAGGGACGAAACGTGCGGGATCTTCGACTCGATGTAGTCCTTGTTCGCGCCGTGAACTCGGGCGTACTCGACGTTGCTGTCGTAGATGCTCAGGTCATAACCCTTGCCGATCAGCATCTCGGCCAATTCCACCAGCGGGCTTTCGCGCAGATCGTCGGTGCCGGCCTTGAAGCTCAGGCCGAGCAGGGCGACTTTGCGTTTGTCGTGGCTTTCAACGATGTCGAAGGCGTTCTGCACTTGCGATTCGTTGCTGCGCATCAGCGAGTTGAGCAGCGGCGCTTCGACGTCCAGCGAGCCGGCGCGGTAGGTCAGGGCGCGCACGTCTTTTGGCAGGCACGAACCGCCGAAGGCGAAGCCTGGGCGCATGTAGTACTGGGACAGGTTGAGGGTCTTGTCCTGGCAGACCACTTCCATCACTTCACGGCCATCGACGCCGACCGCTTTGGCGATGTTGCCGATCTCGTTGGCGAAGGTCACTTTGGTTGCGTGCCAGACGTTGCAGGTGTACTTGATCATCTCGGCGACGGCGATGTCCTTGCGGATGATCGGTGCGTCGAGTTCTTCGTACAGCGATTGCAGAACGTCGCCCGAGGCCTTGTCGAACTCGCCGATGACGGTCATCGGTGGCAGGTCGTAGTCGGCGATCGCGGTGGATTCACGCAGGAACTCAGGGTTGACCGCAACGCCGAAGTCGACGCCGGCTTTCTTGCCCGAGCAGTCTTCGAGAATCGGGATCACCACGTTGGCAACAGTGCCCGGCAGTACGGTGCTGCGCACGACGATGGTGTGGCGAGTGGTTTTTTCACGCAGGACAAAACCGATCTCGCGGCATACCGCTTCGATGTAGTTCAGTTCGAGGTCGCCGTTCTTCTTGCTCGGCGTACCGACGCAGATCATCGACAGGTCGGTGTCGCGAATCGCCTCGGCGAAGTTGGTCGTGCCACGCAGACGACCGGTCTGGATACCCTGTTGCAGAAGTTCGCCCAGGCCCGGTTCAACAATCGGCGATTTGCCGGCGTTGATCATGTCGATCTTGTCTTTGGCAACATCGACGCCAACTACGTCATGGCCCCGTGCAGACAGGCAACCGGCACATACTGCGCCAACGTAACCCAAACCAAATATGCTGATGCGCATCGCAATTACCTCTGTATATATCAGGCCTTAGAGGGCCGGAGTTAATGGTGTTCAGCGTTCATTAGTGCACTCGAAAGTGCGGCATACAGGCGCCACAATGCCGTGTGCAGGCATACTAAGTTTCGAGTGTCTAAATAAGTGCACTCAAGATGTGCGTAACCAGGCCTTGTTGTTATGACGTGCCCTGTTATGCATCCGATCTTCTTTGGAGAAGACTCTTGTGCAATCGTCTTGCGCGCTCGATGTCGGGATGAAAGTCCCGTAAATCAAGCGGTTGGGTGCTCAGGCGAGCACGTTTATAAGGGCGCGGCCATGGCCTTTGTAGGGGATATTAATGGTGCGTATCTCCTGTCCATTGTCTGTTTTGAGACTAGTTAGTCATCTAGGCAAGTTGCTGTGACAACTTGGTTACATGGCCATCTGCTCCGCGTAAGTTATCTCGTACAAACTCGGCGAGAATCGTTACCGGTGGTATGAGCTATGCATTCGGACGAAGTTCCTGTCCGCTCATCGCGAAATCTGAAATTTCTTGAAATATTGTCAGAGATGGCACTAGTCTCAATTTGATAGCACTTTCGTTTTCGACCTTTAATAACAGGCGAAAAATCACGTTAGATAGTTTTGTGCCACTACGGTGAAAAAATTTAGGTGCCACTACTGAAAAAAATGATCAGTGTCGAGTGAAACTAATCTTAGAAAAGACAGGGAGGTTTTTCTGGCGCCAGTAAAATGGCGAAATGTAGCGAGGGTTTTTTGACATCGTGCGAGCTGCACGACTCTTGATATTAAGAGTCGTGCATTAGGCATGCTTTATTCGGGGGCATGGTCGCGCAGAAATACCAGATTGTCCGGTTTCGAATGCTCGGCGCTGTAGCGATAACCCTGAACATCGAACTGCTTGAGCAGGGCCGGATCGTTGATCTTTTCCTGGATCACAAAACGGCTCATCAGGCCCCGCGCTTTCTTCGCGTAGAAGCTGATGATCTTGTACTGGCCGTTCTTCTGATCCTTGAACTCGGTGTTGATGATCCGCGCGTTCAGGGCCGTGCGTTTGACCGCCGAGAAGTACTCGTTGGACGCAAGGTTGAGCAGCACATCGTCGCCCTGATCGACCAGCGCTTCGTTCAGCCATTCGCTGATGCGCGTGCCCCAGAAAGCGTACAAGTCCTTGCCCCGGGCGTTGGCCAGTTTGGTGCCCATTTCCAGGCGATACGGTTGCATCAGGTCGAGCGGGCGCAGCAAGCCATAGAGGCCGGAGAGCATGCGCAGGTGTTTTTGCGCGTAATCGAAATTGGCTTCACTGAAGGATTGCGCGTCGAGACCGGTGTAGACGTCACCCTTGAACGCGAGCAGCGCCTGCTTGGCGTTGTCCGGAGTGAACGCGGGTGTCCAGCTGCCGAAACGCGCGGCATTGAGCCCGCCGATCTTGTCGGACACATGCATCAGCTCGCTGATTTGTGCAGGCGTCAGGTCGCGCAGTTGCTGGATCAGTTCCTGCGAGTGGTCAAGGTATTGCGGCTGGGTGAAGCGCTGGGTCGCCGGCGGTGTTTCGTAATCGAGGGTCTTGGCGGGGGAAATCACCATCAGCATGAAGTCGTCTCCTTTAATCGTGGGGGCGATTCTAGGGGGTTGTCCGAGTTGACTCCAGCTATGGGGGCAATAGGTGTGGGGAAGCTTGGGCATTTGCGACGACTGGTGGATGTTTCCCTCACCCCAGCCCTCTCCCAGAGGGAGAGGGCGCCGATCTCACTGATTTCAAAATTTGCGTGCGACTCGGTAGTTCCGATTGGCGGATATCGAAAGCGATATATCGAAAGCGATACTCGGTCAGCGATACTCGGTCAGCTCCCCTCCCCCCTCTCCCCCCGGGCTCTCCCCCCGGGCGGTCCGACGTTTCGGGAGGGCTGGGGGGAGGGCGGCGTCCTTCAGCCTTGCACATCAGCTATAGTGCCGCGCGGGTTTTGTTATGGAGACATCCCTTTTGCGCATTGTTCTTTTATTCACCGCGTGGCTGTTGAGCGTCGGTGCCGTCGCGGCGCCGGGCGATGTGGCGACGCTGGATCGCAGTACCTGGCCAGAGCAGCTCAGCAACCCGACGCTGTTTGACGTGGCCTCACGGGCGGAAATCCTCATGTTCGCCCGTGTCCTGCTGGGCACTGAGTCGATGGACGAGGCTGCTCTGGGTCCGCGTCTGGGCTTGCGCACGGTCAACATCGATGCGGTCAATATTCTGCGTCAACGCCTCTGGCAGCGTCTGCTGGCCAACTACAACTACGCCCAGCAAAGCTGTGATCAGGACGCCTCGTTCTGTTTCCTTGTCGAAGACCTGCCGACGCTGCGCGAGCAAGCCGCCAAGTTCGTGGTCAGCGACGACAGTTATTACACCAAGTGGGCCGAACCGAGCCGGATCTTCCATGTGCAATATCTCGACGAGTTGCTGCGCAAGGCCGCTCTGTCCCCACAGACCAGCAACGAATTCGATCGTTTCGGTGACTACGAGCGCAACGGCGACGAGATGCACGACCGCCTGTTTCTGCTGACGTTCGACAGCGCCGCCAACCTGCAACCGGACAACACCGGTTGGCTCACCGAATACCTGCGCAAGGCAAACCTGAGCGGCACATTCTTTGTGTTGGGCAAGGATATTCAGGCGCGGTTGGCTGATCGCTCGGTCAGCAGCCTGCAAGCAGAGTTCTCGAGACAGTGCGTCGGCGTTCAAGGCTGGGAGTTCCGTTCCCACAGCCACTGGCAGGACTGGCAGGATTCAGTGCGGCGTAGCGCTGATCTGGTGAAGAACAAGTTGCCGGAAAACTACGTGCCGCTGTTCCGTCCGCCGGAAGGGCAGCGCCGCAGCGATGCACAAGGTTTCTTCAACACCCAGGGCCTGCAAGTGGCGCTGTGGGACATCGATGCCCAGGACGGCGCGGGCAAACTCAAGGGCGCGCCGAGTGCGCAGCGGGTGCTGACCCTGATGCTGTTGTGGCGCCACGGGGTGATCAATTTCAACATGAAACAAGACGCGGTGAAGACCTCGTTGCCGTGGTTGATCACGCAAACCGCGCAAAGCGGCATCGGTTGGGAGGACTGTCAGGACGCGTTTCGCTGAGAAACGGCAAAAGCCCGGAAACATTGGGCTTGGGGCGATTTTTTACGGAATTTCGGTGCAGGCGGACTTCCGACTTTAGCGGGCTATGGACAGTCCGCCAAGGGCTTTTCGTCACTCTGCAAAATAAACTTAAAAAAACCGTCAAAGTACTTTTTTATGTCATCGGTTTTGGAGTATTACGAAGACAGACCGCCGAAACCTGCAACACAGGTGGCGTCTTCCAAGACCCGTTTGTTTGCAGTCACTTGAATCTCCGCAGGTGAGATTTCGGCAGTCACTTCGAGGCGCAGCACCGCTCAGGTATTGCGTCTACTGGCTCTGACAAAGGTGACCGAGTATGGATGATCACGGACGTAGCCCTTCCTCCAACCAGCCAATCCTTTATGTACTCGATACCAACGTATTGATTCACGATCCAAACGCCCTGCTGAATTTCGAAGAACACCACGTCGCGATCCCGATGACCGTGCTTGAAGAGCTGGACAAGCTCAAGAGCGGGCATCACAGCGTGGCCGCTGAATGCCGTCAGGCCATCCGGCTGATCGACAAGACCCTGGGCGATGCGTCCCCGGAAGACGTCGAACTGGGTGTGCCGATCCAGCGCGGCAAAGGCGGGCCGAAGGGCTTGCTGTCAATTCTGATGAGCAAACAGGCCGAATCGAACCTGATTCTGCCCGAGCACCTGAACGACAACAAAATCATCAACCAACTGATCGACCTGCACACCCGCGATCCGAAAAAACCGGTGGTGCTGGTCACCAAAGACATCAACATGCGCCTCAAGGCGCGCGCCTGTGGCATCGATGCCGAGGATTACAGCACCGACCAACTGGTCGATGATGTGTCCCTGCTGCCCAACGGCTACCACAACATGACCGGCTCCTTCTGGGACCGCGTGAGCAAGGTCGACACCCGTCAGGATCACGGCCGCACCTGGCATCAAGTGCAACTGATCGACAACCTGCCGGCAGTGCACATCAACGAGTTCATCATTGACGAACAGGGCTTTGTCGGCTGGATCAAGGAGATCGATGAGGCCAAGCTGCTGATCCTCGACCTGCATCAGGAACCGCTGCTGCATCAAGAGGCCTGGGGGCTCAAGCCGCGCGACATTTATCAGAGTCTGGCGCTGTACGCGTTGCTGGATCCGGACATTCATCTGGTCAATCTGTCGGGGGCCGCAGGCTCCGGTAAAACCATTCTGGCGCTGGCCGCGGCGATCGAGCAGACCATGGTCAGCAAGCGTTATCGCCGCATCATTGCCACCCGCAGCGTGCAGGGTCTGGACCAGGAAATCGGCTTCCTGCCCGGTACTGAAGCGGAAAAGATGGAGCCGTGGCTGGGCGCCATCACCGACAACCTCGAAGCCTTGCACATGGATGACGAAAACACCCATGGCAGCGTCGATTACATCCTCAGCAAAGTGCCGTTGCAGTTCAAATCGCTCAACTACATTCGCGGTCGCAGCTTCCAGCAGAGCCTGATCCTGATCGACGAATGCCAGAACCTCACGCCGCACCAGATGAAAACCATCATCACCCGTGCCGGCGCCGGTTCCAAAGTGGTGTGCCTGGGCAACCTCGCACAGATCGACACCCCTTACCTGTCCGCGACCAGCTCCGGGCTGACCTACCTGACTGAACGCTTCAAGGATTTCCCCAACGGTGTGCACATCACCCTGCAAGGGGTGCCTCGCTCGATTCTGGCTGAATACGCCGAATCGCATTTGTAACCCTTCACCCAAAACCGGGCGGCCCCAAAAGCCGTCCGGTTTTTTATGCCCCTGCACAAATCCCAATGTAGGAGCTGCCGAAGGCTGCGATCTTTTGATCTTGTTTTTAAAAATCAAAGTCAAAAGATCGCAGCCTTCGGCAGCTCCTACACGATGAACACCATATTCGTGCGTGCGGAAATTTGACCCGCAGGTTTACAATCCACGCTCCTGATCAGGAGTAATCCCGTGCTGACTCATCTCGATTCCCAAGGTCGCGCCAACATGGTCGACGTCACCGAAAAAGCCGTGACGTTCCGTGAAGCGACGGCCCAAGCGCTGGTGCGCATGCTCCCCGCAACGCTGCAGATGATCGTCAGCGGCGGCCACCCAAAGGGTGACGTGTTCGCCGTGGCGCGCATTGCCGGCATTCAAGCGGCGAAGAAAACCAGTGATCTGATTCCCCTCTGCCACCCGCTGATGCTGACGGGTGTCAAAGTCGAACTCAGCGCTGATGGCGAAGACACCGTGCGCATCGTCGCCCGCTGCAAACTGTCCGGGCAGACCGGCGTCGAGATGGAAGCGCTGACCGCCGCCAGTGTCGCCGCCCTGACCATCTACGATATGTGCAAAGCCGTCGATCGTGGCATGACCATCGAAAGCGTGCGCTTGCTGGAGAAGGTCGGCGGCAAGAGCGGCCACTTTCAAGCGGAGCAGCCATGAACCTGACCGTGAAGTTTTTTGCCCGTTACCGTGAAGCGCTGGGTGTGGACTCGCTGAAGGTTGAGGGTGATTTCGCTACCGTCGACGACGTGCGAGCACATGTTCTTCAAATGCAGGCGCAACGTGACGGCGCCGAGGTGCTGAGCGAACAAAACCTGATGTGTGCACGCAACGAAGACCTCTGCCAGCTCGACGAACCAGTGACCGATGGCGACGAAGTTGCGTTTTTCCCTACCGTGACCGGAGGCTGAACCATGGCGATTCGCGTGCAGGCCACGCCGTTCGATCCGGGCGCTGAAGTCAACGCGATGCACGCGGCCAATGTCGGCGTCGGCGCAGTGGTGAGTTTTGTCGGCTATGTGCGCGACTTCAACGATGGCCTGGATGTGGCGGGAATGTTCCTCGAGCACTATCCGGGCATGACCGAAAAAGCCCTCGGCAAGATCGCCAGCGAAGCCGAGCAGCGCTGGCCGCTGTTGAAGCTGGAAGTGCTGCATCGCATCGGTGCACTGGAACCGGGCGAACCGATCGTGTTTGTCGGCGCTGCCAGTGCCCATCGCCAGGCCGCCTTCGATGCTTGTGCCTTCGTCATGGACTACCTGAAAACCCGCGCACCGTTCTGGAAGAAGGAAAACACCAGCGACGGGCCGCGATGGGTTGAAGGGCGGGACAGTGATCATGCCGCCGCGGATCGCTGGAAAAAGTAAATCAAAAGATCGCAGCCTTCGGCAGCTCCTACATTGGGTCGGCATACCCCTGTAGGAGCTGC
>NZ_AKJR01000034.1:0-18779 GCF_000282235.1 Pseudomonas sp. GM24
TCGACGCCTCGACGTGGGAACGATCAGTGACTACCCGAGGGCGGTTTTCTCCAGGTGCTCAAGGATGATCGGATACACATCGACCACCGCGTTCTTGCCGAACATGCAGTCGATGTGGCCGTAGCCCGGCACCACTTGTCGGCTGTAACGCTCTGGCCCGTGCATGTCGCACAAACGCTGGTAGGTCTTGAGGGTGCTTTCCGGCAGGTAACACTGGTTGTCGGCACCGCTGATAAAGCAGATCGGCATGGTCAGCCGATCAAAGTGCGGCATGTACACATCGTTGCCTTTGAAATCCACCAGATGCCCTTTGCGCACGATCAGCGCCAGATGCTCAAACGTCTCGATGTTCGACTCGCCGAACAGCTCGTGCAGGTTGTCGTGCAGGGTTTCGTTGAGGGTGTCGTGGCGATACAGCGACGCATACATGAAAGTGATGCGGTGGCACACCGGGTTGGTGCAATAACCCTGCGCCTCGATCCGCGCGTAGCCGTTGAGGGCCTTGTCGTAAAGTTTGTTGAACCAGTTCTCCTTGCTGTCGGCGTAAGCGGTCATCGACTTGATGCCGATCGCATCGAGCATGCCCGGCAGGTGCAATCCGGCCTTCAACCCTGTGGCAGTGGCGACCACGGTGTCAGCGGCAATCTGCGAGCAGACCACCGAACGCACGCCCTGCAATCCGGCGAGCAGCGACATGAAGAATGTCGTCGCGCCGTAGCAATGCACCACGCACTGCACATCTTTGGCCTGAGTTTGCTGCTGAATCTGCGCGATGGCAGCCTTGAAGTCGTATTGGGCGATCTGGTCGCCGTTCCATTCCTTCTTGCTCGCCGGCAACAGAATGCTCACGCGGAAATCCAGCAACCACACGTCGTAGTCGTGTTTGCACAGGAATTCGAGCAGGTTGGTCTGGATGGTGTCGGTGGAAAAGATATTCGAGCCCACGCCCAAACCATGCACCAGCATCACCGGGCCTTTGCTGCCGGCCTGATAACGGGTCAGACGCAACTCGACACCGTCCTCGGTGGGGAAGAAATGCACCGCCGGTGTCGGCGCATCCAGTGGCCGCTTCAAGCGTGGCGGCGCATCCGGGTTGAAGTAGATATCGCCGGCAAACACGCCGCCGTAACTTTCCCAGAGAATCCCGGCGAAGAACTTGCCAAACCGCGCCAGCCCTTCAATGCGCTCACGTTCGTTACGCGCATTGAGCACTTTCATGGTGGTCATCTGCTTGGCGAAATCGGTCGGATGAATGTGCATCACCCCGGAGCCGATCACCTCACCGGTCTTGTCCGGCCCGCGATACAGCGTCACGTACAGCGTGCTGGTGTCGTGCCAGATATTCAGCACGCCGTTGTCTTCCGGCACGGTTTTGAAGGCGCTGAAGAAATAGTCGTTACCGTCCTCGGCGGTCAGTTTCATGTCGTATTTCATGTGGCGCGTATCGACCTGTTGCTCGAATTGCTCGAACAGGTTGAACACGCCATTACTGGCGGTCAGCGGTTTGGGCGACAGTGCCGGGGCGATCACCGTGCCGACGATGGTCGCCGCGTGTTCCGGCTCCTTGATCATCCGGTTCATGTCGTTGGCGGTGATGGTCAGAGTGAAATCAATCGGCGAATTGTCCGCCTCACCGCGCTTGGCCGCTGCTTCGTAGACTTTCAGATCGGTGCTTTGCGCCGCGGTGAAGGCGCGAGAGAAATAGCCCTTCATGGTTTCGGTGAACTGCACGCCGAGGGTTGGCGGCGCCACCGGTTTGCGCGGCGCAGAAGGCAGCGTGTAGTCGATCTGCCAGCCTCGGTCGGCGGCGAGCAGGCCCATGTTGCGCTCGCTGACGGCGGAAATGGTCAGCAGCGGATTGACCGCCAGCGACGTCGGAATCACCGCCCCGTCAGTCACGTACAAATTAGCGTAAACATCCGTGCCGCTGGCACCGCTGAACACCTGCCCCTTGTGATTGACCACGCCTTGCGCCGCGTCTTCGCCCATCACGCAACCGCCCAACGGGTGCACCGAGACGATGCTGTGCTTGAGCAGTTTGGTCCAGATCGGATTCTCCACCCACACGCCACCCAGTGCCTTGGTGCTCTGCTGCAACCGTTCGTTGCCGAGCTTGAAGTTCTCCTGCTCGCCAACGCCCGGCCAGTCGATGCGCAGTTGATCCTTGCTGTCGAGGATCATCCGCCCCTGGCCACTGTCGTGGCTCATGATCAGGTAGGTCTGCATGTTGTGCAGTGCGCCGTAATACGGGCCGCGCAGAAAGCTTTCGGCTTCGCGCTCCTTGTATTTGACCTTGCCGCTGAAGCTGTCATCGGTGGCGACGCCGATCATCTCGGCAAACCCGGCCATCGCCGGCACCATCGGCCGACCGAGCGCGCCGGGGATCGAGCCTTCTTCGATGACCATGCGGCTGCGCCAGTCGCCCTCGGTACGCATGTCGATCACCGAGGTGATGCACGGACCGACCGGGTGCAGCTCCTTGGCCGGGTGCGCGCCGAAACCGATGCCGTTGATGGTTTGCTCGCAGTTGTGGCCGAAGCCGAGGATGTCGCCGTTGCCGCTCATGTTCTCGCCGAGCTGGCCGGACATCACCACGCCTTTGTCACGCGAACGCAGGAGGATTTCGGTCGAGCCAAGCGTGCCGGCGGAGACCACAACGATATCGGCCTTCACGAACAACGTCGGCGCGCTGAACATCTCCCGCCCACTGTCGAGGTACTGGAAATGCACGATCCAGCCGTCGCCATTACGCTCCAGATGGCGCACTTCGGTCTGACAGAAAATCTCCGTGCCATGGTTCCAGGCGTCCGGCAGATAGTTCATCAACGTGGTGTTCTTGGCCTTGTTGTTACAGCCCGAAACGCAGTCGCCGCACTGGTTGCACGGCAGTTGCTCGACGCCGACATGGTTGAGGTTGTTCGGCAGTTTGTCGAAGGTCACGTTGATCGGCGGCTTGTAGAAATGTGCACCTTGCTTGAGGTAGTCCGCCGATTTCTTGTTGGCGTCGAGTTTCGGCAGATTTGGTGCAGTGCTCGGATAGGGATTGGGTTTGAGCATCTCGCGGGCGCGGGCGTAACCGTCCTTGAGCAGCGTGTCGCGGTGTTCACGCACCGCTTGCGGCCAGCGCGGATCATCGAACACGCCAGGCTCCGGCTCGAGGGCAACGTTGGCATTAATCAGCGACGTGCCGCCGAGGCCGCAACCGACCACAACGTTTTGCTGGGCGTTGACGTGTAAATCGAACAGCCCGGTGCGCGAGCCGATATGGCCATCCGGGTCATGCACCTGCAGTTCTTCGGTGGCGGCAATCATGGTGTTGGGGTATTCGCCGGGCTGGATTTCCCGACCGCGTTCGAGCAGGCACACACGTTTGCCGGCACGGGACAGGCGCGAGGCAGCAATGCCGCCGCCGTAGCCTGAACCGATAACAATCACATCGTAGTGTTCCTTGATCTCGCTGATGGGCGTTGCGATCCGTGTCATGGGGTGCATCCTCTAATCAGGCAGATGGGGCAACTCTGCGGTTGCCTGCAATCAATGGGCGAACGGGCACCTGGCCACCGGATCAAGTCCGGCGACAGCACAGCGGTCTGGCGGGTGTGGCGCGCTACAGGCGAGCGTGCTGATTGGCGGCGCGCCGGAGCGTGCGCTTGCGTTGCGAAGGCGGGGGGCGGTGCGGCTGACTATCCATCATGCGTTCTCCCAGAACCTGATGTGGATAAGTGACGGCTGTCCTTGTGCCATTGCAGTGAAGACAGCGCAGGAATCGAAGTCAAGGCAACGCCTTAGAACTGTATGAAATCTGATCAATTACCGTTTGGACTATGCGCACCGGGGCTTGCGGAGTTTGGCAAACAAGTTATCCACATAACCACCCACAGCAAATGGGGGTAACTGTGGATGATTCGGAAAATAACTGACTGATTTGTGAAGAAATATCGTGACTTATCCAGAAGGACGGTTTGCCAGACGCATTGGTTGCTTTTTGATCAAATCTTCGTAAGCCACGTTTTTCATGGCCTGTAGCGGATGGCGAACACGTTATCCACAGAAGCGCCAACAGAGTTCGGGGGTAACTTTGCCTTGTCTGTGGAAAAGCGTTGGAGGCTGTGTGAAATCGAGGTTTGCGCGGGAATTGAGTCCGGAAACTGACGAATTGACTGTTTTTTGATCATCCCTTCGAAAGCCACGGTTTGTATGGTCCTCAGCGGATAGCGAACATCTTATCCACAGAAGCGCCAACAGAGATTGGGGGCAACTTATTCAGTTATCCAAGATAAAAAGCCCAGAAAATCCGTGACTTAGGCTGGTTGTTTTTTGATCGAAGAGCTGTAGGGCTTGATTGACGTGGGGTGCAGAGAGGGGCGAACACGTTATCCACAGTTCCGCCAACAGGGATTGTGGGTAAACACTCCCCCTCACCCCAGCCCTCTCCCCAGCCCTCTCCCTCCGGGAGAGGGAGCCGACCGAGGTGTATTGGAAAAGTGCAGCGACATGCGACTTTGCGGTGTCCTTAGCTTGGCCAAACCTGAGTTCGCGCAGATCTTTCAGGTCGATGTAACGCTTGAGCACGCCACCGTAGGTCCCCTCTCCCTCTGGGAGAGGGCTAGGGTGAGGGGCTTTTCAGCGAACCACACCTTCTTCAAGCAGCAGCTTGAGGATCGCTTCAGCGCCAGCCTGTGCGGTAACACCTTTGAGCACCTGCCCACCGCCGCCACTGGCCTTGGCCGTCGCGGCCTTCATCCGGTCCGCTCCGCTTTTGGCCTTGATCACCTTCAAGCGTTTCGGCCGCGGTTTGGCCGCCTGCAAAGTAGCCACCGACAACAGTTCATCGTCCACCACTTCGACGTCGTCAGCCTGCAAGACCCCGCGCCGCGCCGGACCATAAGCACTCTGCCGAGGCTTCGGCGCAGCGTTATCCACAGTCGCCAGAAACGGCAGCTTCACCTTCAACCGGCGCCGCTGCCCACGCGGCAACGCTTGCAGCACCAGCGCCGAACCGTCATTGATCGACTCGACCTGCGCCAGCCCGACCACCAACGGCCAGCCCAGACCTTCCGCCAGCAGGAACGGCAACATCCCCGAACCTTCACCGGTTTCCGCCTGACTGCCGGTCAACACCACTTGCGCCCCGGCATCACGCAGATACGCGGTCAGCGCCGGCAAGGCATCAGCACCGGCGGGCTGTTCCAATACATGCATCTGCTCAAGACCCATGCCCAGATAGGCGCGCAACGCCGGTTCCGCGACGTCGCCGGCATGCAGCACTTGCAGGTTATCCCCAGCCAGTTGCAGGCCCAGTTCCACGGCGCGCGCGTCCTGGTCGGCGCGACGTGGCCGGCCCGAAGTCGGGTGGGCGCCGATGGAAACCAGACTGATAACTTTCGTGTTCATAGCGTTTCCTTAAGCCGCATCGCGCTTGGCTTCGTTGCGGTAAGCCGCGACCGCTTCGATCAGCGCTCGCAGAATCTCTGCGCTCTCGCCGATCACCGAGAGGTCAGCGCGCTTGATCATGTCGCAACCCGGATCGAGGTTGATTGCCACGACCTTGTCGCAGGCGCCGATGCCTTGCAGATGCTGGATTGCGCCGGAGATACCCACAGCCACATAAACCCGTGCGGTGACCCAGGTGCCGGACGCACCGACCTGGCGATCACGGGCCATGAAGCCATCGTCCACCGCAACCCGCGAGGCGCCTTCGGTGGCGCCAAGTGCTGCGGCCGTTTCGTGAAACAGTGCCCAGTCCTTGACGCCGTTGCCGCCGGAGAAAATGAACTCCGCTTCGGCCATCGGAATCGCTGCCGGGTCCACCGCCACCGCACCGAGATCTTCGATCCGCGACAGGCTGCGCGCGACGCTTGTGGATAACTCCACCGGCAACGCTTCGTGGCGAGTTTCGCTGACCGGCTCGGCGCATTCGGCCGCAGCCAGAATCAATCGTGCGACGGGACGCGCGAGGTCTTGCAGCCCGGCGCCCGCGCGGCCAATGCACTCCTGATCCTTGACCTGCCAGACCCGCGTCGCCGGACGCTCGCCAAGTGCAGCGGCAAAACGTCGACCGAGTTCACCGCCACCGCTGCGACTGTCGGGCAGCAGCCAGTGACGTGGATTGAACTGGTTATCCACAGCGCGCAAACCTTGCACCCGTTGCTCCGGTGCATAACCGCTGAATTCCTCACCTTCGAGTACCAGCAAGCGATCGACGCCTGCGGTAGCGAAAGCGTTTTCCTTGTGCTCGCCAAAGACCACCGCCAACACCGCACCATCAGTGCCAGCGAGTTGATGAGCGAGGCCAAGCAAGTCACGATCGTGACTGCTCAAGCGGCCGCCGACCATGTCCGGCACCACGCTGATATAGAACGCCGGGGCCGGCACCTGATGCAGCGGCAATTGCACTTCCACAGCAGCGGTACGTTTGACCGCCCCGCCCTGTTGCGCGCCGCTGCGGTCGATCCGTTTGATGCCATTGGGGCCGATAAAACCGATGCCGTGCAGATTCTTGCGGATGACGCCATTCGGCCCCATCCAGCTGTGTTGCGCCGGTTGCATCGCCGCATGCAACGGGTGCAGACGGTTACGCGCAATCCATTCGGCGCGCGGGTCGCGGCGGATAATGTCGCTCATCAGTGGGCCTCCGCAGGTTCACGTTTGGCCGGGGTCGCAGGCTTGCTCGGCGCGGCGTCTTCAAGCAGCGCGTCGGCGACCAGTTCGGCAATGTCCTTGATCAGCGGACGCGGTTCGACCACGCCTTCGAGCATCGCCGTGCACTGTGGACAACCCACCGCCACCAGTTCGGCGCCGGTCTCGCGGATGTCTTCCATGCGCATATCGGGAATCCGCTGCTTGCCCGGAATGTCAGTGATCGGTGCGCCGCCACCGCCACCGCAGCAGCGCGAACGGAAGCCGGAACGTTGCATCTCTTTGACTTCAATACCGAGCGCACGCAGCACTTCACGCGGCGCCTCATACTCGCCGTTGTAGCGGCCGAGGTAGCACGGATCGTGATAGGTCACGCTGTTGCCTTTGTGCTGCCCGAGGTTGAGCGCGCCGGCCTGGATGATTTCCGCCATGTAGGTGCTGTGGTGCTGCACCAGGTAGTTGCCGTCGAACGCGCCGTACTCGTTTTTCAACACATGGAAGCTATGCGGATCGCAGGTAACGATGCGGTTGAAGCTGTATTTGGCCAGGGTCTGGATGTTGCGCTTGGCGAGCAACTGAAAGGTCGCTTCATCGCCCAGACGGCGGGCCACGTCGCCGCTGTCACGCTCTTCGAGGCCGAGCACGGCAAAGTCGATTTTCGCCGCTTTCAGCACTTTGACGAACGCGCGCAAGGTGCGCTGGTTGCGCATGTCGAATGCGCCGTCGCCGACCCAGAACAGCACGTCGGTGGATTTCTTTTCGCTGAGCAGGTTGAGGTTCAGGTCCGCCGCCCAGTTCATCCGCCCGCCTGGTGCAAATCCGCCAGGGTTGTCGGTGGCAATCAGATTTTCGAGGACTTCGGCGCCCTTGTTCGGCGTCGCGCCTTTTTCCAGGGTCAGGTGACGGCGCATGTCGACGATGGCGTCGACGTGCTCGATCATCATCGGACATTCCTCAACGCAGGCACGGCAGGTAGTGCACGACCACAGGGTTTCGGCGTCGACCAAGCCGTTGACGATCGGTTGATGTGGATTACCGCTATGTTCGCCTACAGGTTTGCCCGGATACGGGCTGCCGGCGAACTTGGCATCGGTACCGCCAGCGAGGCCGACGACCATGTCCTGAATCAGTTTTTTCGGGTTCAGCGGCTGGCCGGCGGCGAAGGCCGGGCACGCCGCTTCGCACTTGCCGCACTGCACGCAGGCGTCGAAACCGAGCAACTGGTTCCAGGTGAAATCCTTGGGTTTCTCAACACCCAATGGTGCGCTCGGATCGTTCAGATCCAGCGGCTTCAAACCGGTGGAACGGCCGCCGCCAAAACGTTCGGCGCGACGGTGCCAGGCCAGGTGCAAGGCACCGGCAAAGGCATGTTTCATCGGCCCGCCCCAGGTCATGCCGAAGAACAGTTCCGACACGCCCCACAGCACGCCAATTCCGAGGATGACCGCGAGCACCCAGCCGCCAAAGTTCTCCGGGAGGATTCCGGCCACTGGCAGGGTCAGCAGAAAGAACGACGCCGAGAACGCCAGCAGGCTTTTCGGCAGGCGCATCCACGGGCCTTTCGACAGCCGCGCCGGCGGATTACGCCGACGTAGGTAAACGAAAATCGCGCCGACGAACATCACCGCCGTCATCAGCAGCAAGGCGTAACCGAGGATGCGGTTATGCAGGCCGAAACCGTGGACCAGCAGCGCCAGCACAATCGACGCCACCGCACCGCCCGCTGTCGCGACGTGGGTGTTGGCAATGTATTTGTCCCGCGCCACTACGTGGTGCAAATCGACCATGTAACGCTTGGGCATGGCCAACAGGCCGCCGATCAGATCGACCTTCGAGGCCCGGCCCCGGCGCCACATGGCCACCCGCCGCAACGCGCCGAGGACACCAAGGCCCAGAGCGGCGAACAACAGGATTGGAAGAAGGGTGTTCAACATGGTGAAGCTCCCACCAGTACAACCTGGAGAAACACGGCGTTCAATGATCGTTCCCACGCTCTGCGTGGGAATGCATGCCGGGACGCTCCGCGTCCCAAGCGGACGCAGAGCGTCCATTGCGGCATTCCCACGCAGAGCGTGGGAACGATCGGTTCACTAGCCCTTAGAAATCCTTGCAGAGCCGCAGGGCGTCATAGATCGCGGCGTGGGTGTTGCGCTGCGCCACGCAGTCGCCGATGCGGAACAACAAGTAGCCGTCGCCCGCCTCGCTCAGCGAAGGTTGTGGCTGGATCGCGAACAACGCCTCGACGTCGATCTGGCCCTTGTTGCGCGAACCCTCTTTGAGCGCGTAGTAGATCTCCTCATCCGGACGCACGCCGTTTTCCACCACCACCTGATCGACCACCCGCTCCTCTTTGGCGCCGGTGTATTCGTTCTCCAGCACCGCGACCAGTTTGTCGCCTTCGCGGTAGACCTTCTCCAGCATCATGTCGCCGGTCATGATCACTTCTTTCGGGTACATGCTGCGGTAGTAGGTCGGGAACGACGTACCACCGATGGCCACACCCGGTTTGATGTCGTCGGTGACGATCTCGACCTGGCTGCCCTTGTCGGCGAGGAAGTCGGCGACCGACATCCCGGTGAACTCGCAAATGGTGTCGTAGACCAGCACGTTCTTGCCCGGCGCAACCTTGCCGTCGAGCACGTCCCAACTGCTGACCACCAGCCCTTCGGCGGCGCCCCAGTGCTCGTTCTGTTCCAGATACGGATGCCCGCCGACCGCCAGCACCACTACGTCCGGACGCAGGTCCATGATGGTGTCCGCGTCGGCCGCCGTGCCCAGCCGCAGATCGACTTTCAGCCGCGCCAATTCCAGCTGGAACCAGCGGGTGATGCCAGCGATCTGGTCGCGCTGCGGCGCTTTCGACGCGGTGGTGATCTGCCCGCCGATGAATTCCTTCTTCTCGAACAGGGTCACGTCGTGGCCACGCTCGGCGGCAACGCGGGCCGCTTCCATCCCGGCCGGGCCGGCACCGACGATCACAACCTTGCGTTTCGGACCGGTGGATTTCTCGATGATGTGCGGCACGCCCATGTACTCACGGGACGTTGCGGCGTTCTGGATGCACAACACGTCGAGGCCTTGATACTGGCGGTCGATGCAATAGTTGGCGCCGACGCACTGTTTGATCTGGTCGATCTGGCCCATCTTGATCTTGGCGATCAGGTGCGGGTCAGCGATGTGCGCGCGGGTCATGCCGACCATGTCGACGTAACCGCCTTCAAGAATCCGCGTGGCCTGGTTCGGGTCCTTGATGTTCTGTGCGTGCAGCACCGGCACCTTCACCACTTCTTTGATCCCGGCGGCCAGATGCAAGAACGGCTCCGGTGGATAACTCATGTTCGGAATCACGTTGGCCAAGGTGTTGTGGGTGTCACAACCCGAGCCGACGACGCCGATGAAATCGAGCATGCCGGTGTCGTCGTAATACTTGGCGATCTGCTTCATGTCTTCGTGGGACAAGCCGTCCGGGTGGAACTCGTCACCGCAGATGCGCATGCCCACGCAGAAGTCGTCACCGACCTCGGCGCGCACGGCTTTCAGCACTTCCAGGCCGAACTTCATCCGGCCTTCGAAGGTGCCGCCCCATTCGTCGGTACGCTTGTTGACGCGCGGGCTCCAGAACTGGTCGATCATGTGCTGGTGCACCGCCGACAGCTCAACGCCGTCGAGGCCACCGGCCTTGGCCCGGCGTGCGGCTTGGGCATAGTTGCCGATGACCCGCCAGATTTCTTCCGGCTCGATGGTTTTGCACGTGGCGCGGTGCACCGGTTCACGGATGCCCGACGGCGACATCAGGGTCGGCCAGTGGAAACCGTCCCAGCGCGAGCGCCGGCCCATGTGGGTAATCTGAATCATGATCTTGGCGCCGTGCTTGTGCATGGCGTCGGCCAGATTCTGGAAGTGCGGGATGATGCGGTCGGTCGACAGGTTGACCGAACTCCACCACTGCTGCGGGCTGTCGATGGCGACCACGGAGGAGCCGCCACAGATCGCCAGGCCGATGCCGCCCTTGGCTTTCTCTTCGTAATATTTGACGTAGCGCTCGGTGGTCATGCCACCGTCAGTCGCGTAGACCTCGGCGTGCGCGGTGCTGAGCACGCGGTTGCGGATGGTCAGTTTGCCGATCTGGATCGGCTGGAACATTGCTTCGAAAGCCATGGCGGGTTCCTCGACTTACAACGGCTTGACGGTGAACAGGCCGTCGTCGTGGCCTTCTTCGGAGCCACCGTAGACTTGCTCGGCGACGGTGCGGATGCTGCTGCCGCGTGCTTGCAGAATCTGGTCCATGGCCCCGGCAAACCAACCGGTGAACATGTAGTCGACCTTGCGCCCGACCTTGCCGTAGACGTAGACGAACGCCGAGTGTTCGAGCTTGACGCTGGCGGTGCCTTTGTCGAGGTCGATGTCCTGGATCTTGAACAGGCCCCAGCCGCGTTGCGACAGACGCTTCATGTAGTGCTCGAACACCGCGACGCCTTCCAGGCCGTGGCATTCAGCTTCCTTCTCGCACCAGTGCCAGGCGGATTTGTAGCCGGCCTTGTAGAGGATTTCGGCGTAGGCGTCAGCGCCCAGAACCTCTTCGATGCCCATGTGGTTATTCACAAAGAAGTGACGTGGCACGTAGAGCATTGGCAGGGCATCGGAGGTCCAGACACCGGTCTCGCTGTCGACTTCGATTGGCAATTGCGGGGCGATCTTGGCCATGGAAACTTAACTCCAGAAAATTTTAGATTCAGTGTTGGCCGCGGCCCTCACCCCAGCCCTCTCCCAGAGGGAGAGGGAGCAGATCGGCGGCGGTCTTGAGAAAGCGTTACTCGCCCCAGACGTCTTTGAGGACGTTGACCCAGTTCTCGCCCATGATCTTGCGTACCACGCGCTCGGAATGGCCGCGCTTGAGCAGGGTTTCGGTCAGGTTCGGGAACTCGCCGACGGTGCGGATGCCCAGCGGGTTGATGATCTTGCCGAAACTGGTCAGACGGCGGGCGTAACCCTTGTCGTGGGTCAGGTATTCAAAGAAGTCCTGACCGTGGCCCTGGGTAAAGTCGGTGCCAATGCCGATGGCGTCTTCGCCGACGATGTTCATCACGTATTCGATCGCTTCGGCGTAATCGTCGATGGTCGAATCGATGCCCTTGGCGAGGAACGGCGCGAACATGGTCACGCCGACGAAACCGCCGTGATCAGCGATGAACTTGAGTTCCTCATCGGACTTGTTGCGCGGGTGCTCTTTGAGACCCGACGGCAGGCAGTGGGAATAGCAAACCGGTTTTTTCGATTCGAGGATGACTTCTTCGGAAGTCTTGGAACCGACGTGGGACAGGTCGCACATGACGCCAACACGGTTCATTTCAGCCACGATTTCGCGACCGAAGCCCGAGAGGCCGCCGTCACGCTCGTAGCAACCGGTGCCGACCAGGTTCTGGGTGTTGTAGCACATCTGCACGATGCCGACGCCGAGCTGCTTGAACACTTCGACATAGCCGATCTGGTCTTCAAACGCGTGAGCATTCTGGAAGCCGAAGAGGATGCCGGTCTTGCCTTGCTCTTTGGCGCGGCGGATGTCGGCGGTGGTGCGCACCGGCATGACCAGGTCGCTGTTTTCGCGGATCAGCTTCTGGCTGGCAGCAATATTGTTCACGGTCGCCTGAAAGCCTTCCCACACCGACACAGTGCAGTTGGCTGCCGTCAGACCGCCCTTGCGCATGTCTTCGAACAGCTCGCGGTTCCATTTGGCAATGATCAGACCGTCGATAACGATGCTGTCGGCGTGTAATTCGGCTGGGCTCATCAGGCGTCCCCTTATTGGCGATTCATGCGCCGAATCGTCTGCCGGCGCTTTGGGGCCAGCATATGCCTCGGTGCCGGGGCGACCGGGTGCAAAAACGACAGGGGAATTGCCGAAAGCGTCAATCCGCGACAAAGGGTCGCCAGACGCTCCGATCAGCTACCTGTTCAAGCCCGCAAGCTTGAGCCAGAATCTCCGGCATCTTCGAAACACCACTGGATTAGAGCGGCGACAACAATGAAATCGATCTTCCTGGCTTTGGCTTTGATTGCGACCGGCGTACACGCCGCCGAAGAGTCCGACAACAACCCGTGCGACGCCGTCGAAAACGACGTCCAGACCCTGGAATGCTCGACCTACAGCCGCAGCACCGCCGAAGACCTGCTCAAGGACAACTACGCCAGCCTGACCGAACGCATGCAGACCGCGTACGGCAAAAACGCGACGCAACTGGCGGATATCACCGCCAAACTCAAAACCGCCCAGCAGCAGTGGCTGAAGACGCGGGATGCCGATTGCGCCGTGGAAGCGTTCCCGGCGACGGCGGGGAGCAAGGCGTTCACGATTGCGCAGAATGACTGCGTGGCGCGGATGAGTGATGAACGGTCGGAGTTTTTGGAGTCGATTGGGCAGGAATAGTCCTCAAAATTTGAAGGAAAATTGGCACTGCTTTCTGCAATTGCCTCGTGAATCTCTTCTTCTTACGGCACATGCCGACTTCGCCTACACCTATTGCGTGAAAGCCCCGATCTACGGGCGCTTCACGCAATATCCTGACAACTGTTCTTGATTGGCCACCTTAAAAATATAAGCAAAGATTCGCGAATCTTATAAAAGACTTATATTCTTCCATGAACAGCATCCACTGGACACGAAAGGCCGTTAAGCAACTCTTGAAATTGCACTCTGTGCATCAGGTACAGGTTCGAGATGCCGTTACGGCGCTTGCCGACATGCCTGATGTGGGCAATGTCAAAGCACTGATTGGCCATGACTACTCCTACCGCCTGCGTGTCGGTAATTATCGAGTCATGTTCGACTGGGATGGCGCAATCAAAGTGGTCAGTATTCAAGAGGTCAAGAAACGCGATGAACGCACCTACTGAGATCCAAATCATCAACGACGCCGAGGGCAAACCGGCCTTCGTGGTCATTCCCTATGCGCAATATGTCGCGCAGAAAATGCAGCCCGATCTGATTCCCCATGAAGTGGTCAGTCGGATGGTCGACGGAGCGACACCGATCCGTGCCTGGCGCGAATACCTAAACCTGACTCAGGAAGAAGTCGCCAAACGCATGGGCATTTCGCAACCGGCGTTTGCTCAACAGGAAACGGTGTCCAAGCCACGAAAAGCAACTCGCGAAAAGATTGCGGCGGCCTTTGGAATCAGCTCTGAGCAGCTTGAGCTCTAGCCGGTAACGGCGTGTTTGCCTGCTGCAAAAGCCAGACATTCACACCGCCACCCGATGCCAGCATCAGTCGTGAAATGGAGAACGAGGTTTCACATGATCGAGGATCAGACGTGGCGCCTCGTACTCATACCCCAAGTCAGTAATGTCGCTCACATTCCGAGCAGACTGCGCAAACGGTTCGAGCACATCATCATAGTTATGTCCTTTCGGACCATTAACCAGCGGCGCGTAATGCGGCGCCCAACGTTCGTTGCTCTGGAGCATCAGTGACTGCCAGTTTGCCCACACCTTGTCGACAAAGCAGTGATGCAGGAAGAACACCGGATCATCTGGAGAGGTCATCGGCAACATATTGCCGCCCACCCAGAGGTGGACGCGATTATGCAGTTGTGAACCCGCAGTGGTTACCTGCGGATCACCGCGCCGGGTGATCCAGCCTTCCAGACGATTTCGGAAGCCGCGCACAGTCGGGCCGGAATCATAAGGCGGGGTGTCGTAAAGACTTTCGCGCAAAGCCATTTGCAGATCTTCCGGGGTCGGCAATGAGTTTACAACCAGCCCGAACTGGCGCTTCAAACCAGGACCTGGCAAATCGTCATCCGGATAGGAGGGAACCGGCCATTGACCGTGTTTATAGGCAAACCGACCGGTTGCTACACGCCAGTCATCGCCTTCAACACCATTGCCGCCCATAAAATCCTCAGCCCACACTGGAGAGTTGTGCGGATCGGCTGCATCTTCGGTCCAGTTCCAGTACGGGATCGTGATGGAGGGGTTAATCGCCTGAAGGTCATTTTCGAACTTCAGCAAAAACGCGCGGTGCCAAGGCAGGAACGAAGGCCCACGGTGGGCACCATTGCGGTAGTTCGGATCGTTTGGTTCATGTGGCAGCACGGTGGGCTTCATGACCTGGTGATGCAGATGCACATACTCATCGTATTGGCCTGACTGTTTGAGCTGGAGGCAGGCATCGACGAAGTTGTCTTTTTCGATTGGGGTCAGCGAGCGAATGTTCTTGCGCAGCTTCATGTCTTCAATCCCTTGAGCGAGGTTAGGTGTGGAAAGGGCGACAATCGACCCAATCCGCCGACAACCAAGCTAGGCGCCAGTCGTAAAGGCGTCTACTGTCAGAAATTACAGGTCAGCAACGATTTTCGACCAGCGGTATTGCACCGTTGGGGCGCCGACGCGAAGTGACTTGACCGCCCGACTGCGTCAACATGACTGCCATCCAATTCGCTCATAAGGTCACTCGCCCATGAACATCTGCGGCATCGAAATCAAAGGCAGCGAAGCGATCATCGCCGTGGCCGCTCTCGACGGTTCGACCCTGAGCCACGTCCCCCTTGCCACCAAGAAAATCGCCCTTGAAGACGATGACGAGGCGGCCAACGTAAAGCTGTTCGCGGCGCAAGTGGCGTCGTTTGTGCGGGAGAACTCGGTTGATCGGATTGCGATCAAGAAACGCAGCAAGAAGGGTGAGTTTGCCGGCGGGCCGACGACGTTCAAGATTGAGGGGATTTTGCAGTTGCTGGATGGTTGCGAGGTGACGTTGTTGTCGCCGCAGACGATCAATGCGCAGGCGAAGAAGCATAATTTCGAGCTGCCGGGGACGCTGAACAAGTATCAGCATGAGGCTTACAAGGCGGCGTGTTCGGCGTTGATGAAGAAGTAAGATCAAAAGATCGCAGCCTGCGGCAGCTCCTACATTGGAATGTATTTCCATGTAGGAGCTGCCGCAGGCTGCGATCTTTTGATGTTAGGCCTGGGCGGTACGCCGGTCTTCGCGCGGGCAGCGCGCAAAGCGTGCCCGGTAGCTGCGGGTGAAGTACGACGGTGATTCAAACCCGCAGGCGATGCTGACTTCGAGCACGCTCATGTCGGTCTGGCGCAACAGTTGCCGGGCCTTTTCCAGCCTCAACCGCAGATAGAAATTGCTCGGCGTATCGTTCAAATGCAGCCGGAACAGGCGCTCCAGTTGCCGCCGCGTCACCTTGATCGATTCCGCCAATTGCAGCGTAGTCAGCGGCGGTTCGCTGTGCTGCTCCATCTCGCCGATCACCTGTACCAGTTTCTTGTTATTGATGCCGTAACGCGTGGCGACTTCCATGCGCTGGTGGTCTTTGCGTGGACGAATGCGCCCCAGCACGAATTGCTCGCTGACCTGAATCGCCAGTTGCGGCCCATGGGCCTGGGCGATCAGATCGAGCATTAGATCGATAGAAGCCGTACCGCCGGCCGAGGTGATTCGCCGGCGGTCGATCTCGAACAGCTCCTGCGTCACGCTGAGTTGTGGATAAGATTCCTTGAAGGCATCGATGGCTTCCCAGTGCAGGGTCAGGCGATGGCCATCAAGCAGGCCCGCCTCAGCAAGGACGAAGCTGCCGGTGTCGATGGCGCCGAGGGTCACGCCTTCGTTGTCCAGCCGCCGCAACCAGTGTTCAAGGATTGGCGTGGCGAACTTCAGCGGTTCAAACCCGGCCACCACCAGCAGCGTCGCGCCTTTCTTCAGCGGCTCAAGCGCCGCATCAGCGTTGACCGACATGCCATTGCTCGCCAGCACCGCCCCGCCGTCGGCGCTGAGCACATGCCAGCGATACAACTCGCCACGAAAACGGTTGGCCACGCGCAGCGGTTCAATTGCAGAGATAAAGCCAATGGCGGAGAACCCCGGCATCAGCAAGAAATAGAAATCCTGGGACATGTGCGCCCTCGGTCGGCGGGTAGCGTGGATCGTTGATACGCCGATTGTCGTCGGCGTTCAAGCGCACAGGTCGCTACAGTGCAAATGCCAGTCGCCGCAGTGCGCTTTTACGGGGGCATAGCTGCGTAACTTTGCATCACCGGCGCGTCAGACGCCGGGAACCACAATAAACGACCTGCCGAGGAACCCGACATGAAACGACTGATCAGCAGCTGTGTTCTTGCATTCAGCGGTACCGCTTTCTTCAGCGCCAGCGTCATGGCGGCCGAACCCGCCTCATGCCAGAACGTGCGCATGGGCGTAGTCAACTGGACCGACGTGATCGCCACCAGTGCCATGACCCAGGTCCTGCTCGACGGCCTCGGCTACAACACCAAACAGACCAGCGCGTCCCAGCAAATCATCTTCGCCGGGATCCGCGATCAGCGCCTGGACCTGTTCCTCGGTTACTGGAACCCGTTGATGACGCAGACCATTACCCCGTTCGTCGACGCCAATCAGGTCAAAGTCCTCGAAGCGCCGAGCCTGAAAGACGCCCGCGCCACCCTCGCGGTGCCGACTTACCTGGCGGACAAAGGCCTGAAAACCTTCGCCGACATCGCCAAGTTCGAAAAAGAACTGGGCGGCAAGATCTACGGCATCGAACCCGGTTCCGGCGCCAACACGCAGATCAAGGCAATGATCGCCAAGAACCAGTTCGGCCTCGGTAAATTCCAGTTGGTCGAATCCAGCGAAGCCGGGATGCTCGCTGCCGTCGACCGCGCCGTGCGCCGCAAAGAGGCCGTGGTGTTCTTCGGCTGGGCGCCGCACCCGATGAACGTCAACGTGCAGATGACGTATCTGACCGGCAGCGAAGACGCCCTCGGCCCGAACGAAGGCATGGCCACGGTGTGGACCGTCACCGCGCCGAAATACGCCGAACAGTGCCCGAACATTGGTCGCCTGCTGACCAACCTGACGTTCACCGCCGAGGACGAGAGCCGGATGATGCAGCCGCTGCTCGATCACAAGGATGCTTTCGAATCGGCCAAGCAATGGCTCAAGGATCACCCCGAAGACAAGCAGCGCTGGCTTGAGGGTGTGACCACGTTCGATGGCAAACCGGCCGCTGAAAACCTCCAGCTGACCAGCAAATAACCCTCTATTGAAAAACCCGCTCTCCCAGATGGGAGAGGCAAATGAACCACGCTTCGCAGCCCCGAACAGGGCTGCGGACAGACCCATCACGCCTGAAGGAAACCGCACCATGAACAACGACGTCATCATCACCTGCGCACTCACCGGTGCTGGCGACACGACCGCCAAGAGCCCCCACGTGCCGGTCACCCCGAAACAAATCGCTGCGGCGGCTGTGGAAGCGGCCAAGGCTGGCGCCACGGTTGTGCACTGCCATGTGCGCGATCCGCAGACCGGCAAGTTCAGCCGCGACGTGGCGCTGTACCGCGAAGTGATGGAGCGCATTCGCGAGGCCGACGTCGACATCATCGTCAACCTCACCGCCGGCATGGGCGGCGATCTGGAGATCGGCGCCGGCGAGAACCCGATGGAGTTTGGCCCGAACACCGATCTGGTCGGCCCGCTGACCCGTCTCGCCCACGTCGAAGAACTGCTGCCGGAAATCTGCACCCTCGATTGCGGCACGCTGAACTTCGGCGATGGCGACACCATTTACGTCTCGACCCCGGCGCAATTGCGCGCCGGCGCCAAGCGCATCACCGAGCTGGGCGTGAAAGCCGAGCTGGAAATTTTCGACACCGGTCACCTGTGGTTCGCCAAGCAGATGATCAAGGAAGGTTTGCTCGATAACCCGCTGTTCCAGTTATGCCTGGGCATTCCGTGGGGCGCCCCGGCGGACACCACCACCATGAAAGCCATGGTCGATAACTTGCCGGCGGATGCGGTGTGGGCCGGGTTCGGGATTGGCCGGATGCAGATGCCAATGGCGGCGCAAGCGGTGCTGCTCGGCGGCAACGTGCGGGTCGGGCTGGAAGACAACCTGTGGCTGGACAAAGGTGTGCTGGCGACCAATGGCCAACTGGTCGAGCGCGCCACAGAAATCCTCAGCCGCCTCGGCGCGCGCGTGCTGACCCCGGCAGAGGGCCGCAAAAAGATGGGCCTGACCCAGCGCGGTTAACCCTCAGCTCAAAAAACGGGGCTCTAACTGCCCCCAAATTTCACCTGTAGGAGCTGCCGAAGGCTGCGATCTTTTGATTTTGTTTCTCAAGATCAAGATCAAAA